>JAPDLT010000009.1 GCA_025920435.1 Candidatus Rehaiarchaeum fermentans | reverse complement strand
ATGATTTTTCAATGGAAAGAGTAACTGAAGCGCTAGATAGAATAAAGAGAAGAGATGCTTTTCTTGCCTAAACTGTAAAATAATTAATTATTGATTCTTTTACTTTTATTTTATTTAAATGCAATAACGCATCAGTATATGCCCAAACTATATAAGAACACTCTACACTCTTATCATATTTTCCTTCATTGTGAAAAAAAATTGCATCACTCGCATAGCTTTTAAGTATCTCAAATAAGGGCATTGCATCTTTACTTACTTCAATTATTCCATCAAGTATTTCTTTTGTTATTCTTACATTTTTTTCACTTTCTTCTTTGTTGCACATGTATAGAATTATATACTACTTTAAAATAATAAATTTATAATTAGTTAATATAATATTTATGAGATATCAAATATCTGCAGCAACACTTGCTCTTATACTTATGCTTATTGGATATATAGTTTATTCTTTTTTGACTACTCCTAATCTGTTTTCAACTACACCTTCAAATTCTACCTCAGTAAACACTTCAATAAATTATACTTCTTTTTCTTCAATGAAATTACTAGGGGAAGGGCCTTTTTATCAAAACTATACTATTGGAACTTTACAAGTATACTCAGTAAAGCAAAATAAAACGATATTTTGCAGTGAAAAATCTGTTTCAGCTTCTATATTTTCTTCATATAACTTAAAAATACCTACTTCAAATTATTCAAACGATCTATTTTTAGTTAATGCAACTCCTACAAGTGGTAATCCAACTTTTTCAATCTATTCAGGCAATTCTAAGATATTTTCTACGCAACTCAAAAGTCCAATTACATACGCCTTTCGTATAAATTCTACTTACGTAAGCTTAATTCTATCTTTAAATGGGTTAGCTTTTTCTCAGTCAGCACTTATAAAGTATTGTATTGTAAAGCAACTTTTTAATCAGAGTATTTTATCAGTAAATCCTAAATTCATAGTTGTACCAGGTTTGGGAAAATACATAATAAGTTTTACTCCTATAGGCAAAGGCATTATATCCGTTTATTTAAATAATAATAGCATTTACTCTTCTACCTTTACTTCTAATTCAGAAATTTATCTAAATGTTCCAAATAATTTCTCGTTATCTCCCAATCTTTCAATCGTTTCTAATTCTACTGTAACTTTAGCTAACTTATACATTGATTACTACATTCCTGTTATTAATTCTACAATATCAAACTTTGTAAATATTCCTTTCGATTCTTCCGGATACTCATTTTACATTTATGTTGATAAAGTAATAAAACCTGGCAATATAACAGTTTTATTCCCTAATGCAAAAATAATTATAAATTCCTCTGAAATACAACCATTGATTTCTTACTACATTCCAAGCTCCTATTTAATAAGGAGCGGAAATTATAGCACCGGCAATATTAAGATTTATAGTAATGGACTATTTCTAATACAAAAAATTAGTATCAGTAAAGCAGGAGTATGAGTATTTTTGACAAAGTAAAAAATACCGTAAGCAAAGTAGGTAATGGTTTAGCATCTCTTGGAAATAAATTAACTACGGTTACTGGAGGTATAAAAAAAGGATTTAGAGCAGTATCGGCTTCTCGCGCTACACAAAAAGGAAAAGATGTTTTAAAGCGTCAAGCTGGATTTAAGAGCGAAGAAGAAAAAAATTTAGCTCAACGAATACAAGATATTACTTATATAATTAATAATCCTTCAACTTCTCCTGCAGATAGATTAGCAGCAATTCAAGCGCAACAATTACTTTCGCAACAATTATTAGAATTAAAAGCCAAGAGAAGAGCAATATTAATTAGAAATGTTACGCTTTCTACTTTACTTATTTTATTTTTAGGCGGGATTTCTGTAATAGCTTTGGCAGTAACTAATCATTTAGGCCCATTTTCTTATCAATTCGAATCAGTGTACGGAGTCTTATTTAACTATTTAGGATCCTATATTTCTCCAATTTTTGGTTTTGTATCGCAAGCAACTCGTACTTTTAACTGTATTTCTAATCCATTAGAATGTGTTAGTCAAACGCCGGTTCAAACTAGTTATTCTTTCCCTACTTTTTCTACCTACAATACCATTACTTCTTATACTTCTGGAGAGGTATTAGAGGTCAATGGAAATTATCAGTATTATCAAGAAGTAACAGATAACTCAATTTATAGTGAAAATGGATGTTATTCTCTGTATGGTGATATATCCGAAATAAATACTCTTTCTTGCGAAGGACAGTTTTGTTCTTATGTTAATATAGGTAATCCAGTAAATACTCCAACTCTTTGTCCTGGAGGTACTTCTATAGTGAGTAATCAAATAAGTTTCTCTTGTCCTCCGTGCCCAAACAAAAATCCATCTATAAATTATACTTTCTGCCAACCTAATCGTAATCCTTTTCCTCTTACAATACCTTTATCACAGCAATCTACTGTTAATTCTATCGCATTATCCACTATAAATTTAGAAATTATAGATTCCCAGTTGTATCAAACATTTTTGGAGAACCAAATTCCAGTTCCTTTTTCAGGTTCTCCTACTGGATTTTCCACTTCCGGACCTGTAAGTTTGAGCACAGAAACTCTTGTTCCTAATCCTATAATTTCTTCTTCAAGTGGAACTGGTCCAGTTTCTATTGCTATCTATATTGATGTATCTGAAGGTACTCTTAATCTAAATAATTCAAACTTATACGTTTTCATACCTTATTATTTCTCTCCTTATGGAGATAACGAGTGGTTGCCTTCAGGTCCTCCCAGTACTGAAGGAGTTAATATAAATTTGCCAAGTCAAGGACAGTGGTATGTAGCTAAGAAGTCTTACCTTATAAATTCATCTGAGAGAGGATTACCTCTATACTTCTCTTTAGAGTCTTCACCTCCTCCAGAACAATTAGATGAAGGACTAATTGTGGCAGTTCTAACTTATTCTTTAACTGAAAGCTATCCTTCTTATGTTACTGTTATTTCTCCTACAAATAGCAATCCATGTGTTTCAAATAAAAGTATATCCAATAAAAATGTGAGTCTTTAATATGTTAATGAAGGCAAAATAGAATTATGAGCGAAGAAGAAATTTATTATCAGCAAACTAATCAATTAAGTGGACTTGTAATTATTATAATTTTAATAATTGCAATTCCATTTTTAATCAAGTTTATAAATCCTAATTTTGGTGTTTATACAGGAAACAAAACTGAAGGTCTAACTGTTGTAGCATCTTATCCTACAGAAGTAATTTCTTCTCTAAATCCTCAAATAACAATTTCCTTCACTGTTTCTAATCCGATCTATGATAATCAAACCGTTAATTTCAATCTTTGTATTTATAATACAGGATTATTTACATTAGAAGGAAGTAATTGCAAAAGTGGTAGTATCTTACCAGGCGCACAAAAAGTAATTCAATTTACACTAATTTCTCCTAACACATCTCAATACTTAAATATCCCATATTCACAACAAATATTTTATGCACTTTATTATTCTTTCACTACTTACCACCTAGTTTCTGTTAATGTTGGTTATAACACTTCTTCAGTAAACTCTACTAATTCTTCTATTAATTCTAGTAAAATTAGAAAAATTGTTGGGAATATTTCTATTTAAAATAAAAATTTTAAAAATAAGATTAAGAAAATTCTCTCTACTTCCAACTTCAATGTTTTTAAATTATTTAAATTATTATTTACTACTTATAAAGTGCTAGCACCACTATGCGCATAGTGAAAAGGGCAAGCGGGATGACTTTCTTGGCCTGATGGTTTAGTCATCCGCTTGCCTCTTTTAAAGTTTATTTAAAATATTAAATAATTTTAAATTTAACTTATTGATATGAGTAAAACTTTTTCCTTAAGAAAATATTTGATTGCTTATAGTTGGGTTTTTATTTTAATCGCTATCTTTGCAGACATACCAATTTACTATTCCATTCCCTCTCCTCAAAATACACACACTTTATCACAAGTAAAAGTAGAATTTTCTCCTCCTTTAGTGAAAGTGCCTGGTGGAAGTTCTTCTAATATTTCTTTCGATGTAGGTCCAGTAGAAATTGTAACTTCTAGTCCGGCAATAGTTTCTCCTAATCAACTCTTCCTCATACAGGTTTCAATTGTTAATAGAGGAAGTGGATATATTGTTAGCCCAAGTCAATATACTGGATCCTGTTCTGATCAGATATCTGTTAGCAGCGTTGCTTCTGGGCCTTCTAATTATAATATTCCTCCTCCTTTTGTAGGTTATAATATTTATATTCCAGAGGAATTTAGTACCGAAGGAGAACATCAAGTTATTTTTTCCTTTAATTATTGCTATGCACTCTTTGGGTCTCTTTCTATCCAACTACCTAGAGTCTATCAATCTTAATTTGAGCTCTTAAAAACTTGATTTATATAGATAATAATACTAAGACTAGCGTTGAGAGCATAAATCCTGGTAATAGTGGAACTCCTCTTTTAATTTTTACTTTTATTCCTAAATTTTTTATTTTCTCAATATCTTCCTTTGTTAATCCCTGCTTTCTAACAGGTATTTTAATGTTATCTTTTTCAATTGGTTCAACAAGCCAGTCTCCTATCAACAATTCTTTAGGGTCTGCATAATAATATGCATTTTGTTGGTATGCTTCTATCTGATCCCATAATAATATAATTGATATTAGAGTAGCTATTGTTAGGCTTATTTCAGGAATTATTAAGAAATTCACTTTGATTGTAATAAATAATATTATTCCTAACAACAAGTCTAAAATAAGTAATCTAAAAATGTTTTGCTGCTTTATTTTGTTTACAAAATTATAAATGGAAACGTAAAAAACTAAAAACAAAGCGATTAAATTAAAAAGTAATATCAAAAATAAAGGACTTTGGTCGATCATTATTACACTACTTATTCCTATCAAATCACCTAGCGCCCAATATCCTTGTAAATAAGAAAAAATACTGAGCAAAACTATCAAAGCCACTACAATTATACTATACAATGAAAAAGAACTTATTTGATTAAGTATGAAATAAATAATTGCTAAGCTTAATAAAATATATGCTAAAATATCATTTACTGCTCTACTTTTAATATCTTGATAAGACAATATTACTAATATTAAAGCTATCGCGTACAGTATATATTGTAACATAATTATTTAATCATATGTTTTATTTAATTGGTACTGGTCTAGGAGAAAATGAAATTACTAAGGAAGGTGAGGAGGCTCTTAATAAATGTGAAGAAATATTCTACGAAGACTATACTTCTTTTCCACCATTAAAAATTGGGAAAAAATTAAGTAGAGAGGAAGTAGAAAATGGTCTTTTTCTAAAGAATGCTAAATTTAAAAATGTAGCGTTATTGGTAGGAGGAGATCCATTATTTTCAACTACTCATATTTCTCTTATTTTATCATGTATTGATCAAAATATACAATATAAAATAATTCACGCCCCTAGTATTATAAATGTAATCTCTGAAACAGGATTATTTATATATAAGTTCGGTCAAATAGTTTCTCTTCCCAAATTTACAGAAAATTATCAGCCGGAGAGTGTTTTTGAAAAAATTAAGTTTAACAAAGAACATGGATTTCATACTTTAGTATTGGTTGATCCGTTGTTAGACTATTATTCTGCTTATTCTTTACTAAAAAAAGGGTTAAACATTGAAGAAAATGATATTTTAGCAATAAAATATGATGAAAGATTGCATTTTAATTACGCAAAAAATTCATCTTTTTCTTTTCCCTTTTCTTTTATAGTTTTAGGTAATCTTAACGCTTTAGAAAAAGAATTTCTGGAAAAATTAATAAGTCACTAATTTTTATATAAAAATGAAAACTAAAGCGAAATTAATTGCGCTTATTTTCGCTTCTATAGGACTTTTATTAGATGTTGTATTGTTAATTTATTCACTTATTAATAAACCAGTACCATGTTTATCTGGAAATATAGATAACATTCAAATTAATTGTTCTAAAGTTTTAAATAGTAATTTTTCTTCTTTTTTAGGGATTAAACTTTCATTTCTAGCTTTAATATGGTTTGTTTTATTGATTCTTTCGCTTCTATTTTTGAGTAATTATCGTAAATTTGAATTAATACTACTTATTTTTGGAGTTGTAGGTATTTTATTTGTTATTTATTCATTAATTACTCAAATGAGTTACATACAAGCACTTTGTATTTATTGCATAGGTATGGATGCCTCGCTTTTAGGATACTTTATCTTATCCGTAATTTCATTTATTAAGAAAATATGAACAAAATAACCTATGTTAAACTAGATATTGCAAAGCCTAAAGATGTAGATCCAATTAAATTGGTTCAAATATTGAAAAATAAACTAAGATATAAAGTTACTCTTTCGATAGATGAAAGAGAAACGAACATTGACAATGGCCATTTAGAGTTTTTTGGTAAATCTTTGAATGTAGAAAAAATAGTAAAGACTGTAGAGGAGTTAGGTATTATTTATAATGGAATAGACGAAATAAGAATAGAATGAAGTCATTTATTTCGCTTTTTGGGCTAGCAGATGGTATAATATTTGGGCTTTCACTTTCTTATGGACTATCTACTATTCCATCTAATTCATTTCTTTTTTTCTTCTTTATAGGTGTATTTACTAATTCCATAGCTAATGCAGCTTCTTCCTTTAGTGAAGAAGAATTCGCTATTCTTAAAAAAATACATAGTTATACTTCTCCATTAAGTCTTGAAGCTAAGGAAATAAGGAGTCTTTTCTCAATAGATTTAATTCATGTTATTTCAATATTCTTTTCTACAGCTTTAGGGTCAATTATAGTTATTATTCCTTCATTTTTCATTTCAGGTATTTTTTCAAAGATTCTTTCTACACTTATATCAATTTTATTTATATTTTTGTTGTTTAAAGAATTAAAGATAAAATACAGTATTTTTTCTTTCTTAAAAGTTGTTTTAGTTGTTATAGTGGTTTCGATTATTTCTTACCTCTTCTCAAATTTAGTTAATTTAATATTAAAATAAGTGTTTTCCTGACCTTATAAAATTAAAAATAAAAAGATGATTTTCAAAGATCCTAACATAGGTTTTTAAGGTAAATCTTTAAATTAACTAAAATAAATTACTAAAATGAGCAAATCGAATCTCATAGATGTGATATTATACTCTTTAAACTCGATAACGAATTTAGATATTCTTTCTTTAAATCTTTTGATGGGAGCACTCTTCTTTTCTACTTTTGTGTTATATCAATATCACAATTTTATTTTATACTTAGTTTTAACGCTTGATGTTTTAGTATTTAATTATTTGATTTACATAGCTTCAGGAGTATCCATTAAAAAGGCGAACTTATTTACCTATTTTAAGTTAATTGTGGCTAACTTTATTGTAGATTTAATTGCATATGCGATTTTTATACTTTTTTTATTAACGGGTAATTTATATGTTTCACTTGCTATCGCACTAATAATTTTCTCGTTCTTCATCTTTGTTCCCATTATAATCACTACTGAAGATAAAAAATTGCATAAAGAATTTTTAAAAGTTATATTTTCTTCAATTATTAACTCCTTTAATTTCTATAAGAAAGAATTCATTTTCACATTTTCCACGGTTTTAATTATTTTGTTAATATTTTTCGCAATAAATTTGTTAATTTTTAGTATTGTTTATGTTATAGGTTACTTGATAAACAGTATTTTATACTACGTTTACGCTCTTGACTTAATAATTCCTTTACTAAGTTCTTTCTTTTTGTCTTATTTAATTACTTCAGAATATCGTGCAGCAGCGTATATTTATAAATTAAAGTAAACATTAATTTCACCTCTATTTAGTTTTAAAAAATTTAAATAAGGTTTTTAAAGAGAAGGTTTAAATTTAAATAAGCATGAGCGAACTTGAAAAATTATTATATAGTTTTTCAATATCAAAAGATTTTCTATTCAAAATCTTGAACTCTCTCCAAAAATCGACTTCTAGTGGAATACATAAACAAATACAGTTAGAACTTGGTTTAGCTTTTTCATATATTACAAATACTGTTGAAGTAGAGTATTATTTTCCGCTGAAAAAGCCTATAATTTCTGCAAAAGGAGAAATATTTCGTAAATGGCCTGCTGATATATATGTTAAGTATAATGATACTGATTTAATAGTAGAGGTAGAAACGACGAACTGGAGTAAACGTGAGGAAGAGAGAAGAATTAATAGTAAGTTAGAGAAGTTCTTGAATATAGTTGACGAGCGCAGACCTATGTTTTTAATTCCTGCCTTTTATAGAAATAATGTTCCTTACGAAGAAATATATTCGATAAATAAGAACACAGGTTTAATTCCTGCTTATATCATAATGAATCCTAAAAAGAAAGGTATAGTATTTTTAGATTTAAAGGATGAAAACCTCTTATATTTGTTCGAAAAAGTAACAGAATATTATTCTAATGCTAGTGTAATTTCAAACTACATTAAAAACATGTTTAAAGAGATTTTTCAATATTAGTTTCATATTTTAATCTTTCAATTGATTATTTATTATGGAGACTTTAAATTCATTACTTTTAAATTATTATCTAAAATTAAATTATGGCAAGAATTTTAAACATAATTAAATATTACATATATAAGATCGGAATTGTTCCGATAGTAGTGATTATAGCTATAATTCTTTCTTCGCTCTTTATATATTTGTTCGTATTTGCGCCCAGTCCGGTTATAGTAATTTCCAATTTGCCCTCCAATACTTTATTTAAGTTAGTATATAATGGAAATGTCTATACCTCTACTACCGGTTCAATTAAGATATTCAAAAATTTGTTAACCCCTAATTATTTCGTTCCATTGGCTTATTCTTATTCTCCTAATTATTTTATAACAGTTTATTACAGCCCTCTAAATAAAGTAGAAAAGATAAACTCAAGTAGAGAATTTGTTAATTATACACTTGTTTTTAGCCCTAATCACGTAATTTTGGCGAATTCCAGCAGGGAGATTTTCGGTAGCTTTTCTCCTGAGTCAGGATTGAGCATAAATATCCAGCCACCTATTCCTTATCCTCAGCATATTTATCTTGTTAATCAGACTGAGCCGTCTTATTCTGCATTGCCTAGTTTTAATTATATTGTTTCGTTTTCTAATACTACAAAGGTTTACTTAATTAATACTTCTTCCTTTATTCCTTCCGTTAATACTTTACCTCAGATACCTATTTGGTTAACCAATATTTCTCAATCTTATTCATATCAAATACTTTATGTTACAAAAAATGAATTTGTAACTTACTTTTATCAGCCATACTATCCAGTTTACATTTCTACTTATTCATTTCCTCTCTCCAATTTTACTTCCGCCACATTCACTCCTTCCAATTCGTTATGGGTTTCTAATGGAACTTCTTCAATAGCAATATTTTCTGCTTCAAATTTGCATACTCCTAGTTACATCATAAATTATCAGTTTTCCTCTCCTATTATAGCACTTTATCCTGGTCCTCTTACTGTACTAGGAAATTACATTTTTGGAATTAGTAAGAATAATGTATATGTATTCAATGGATTGGCCGAAAGCGTTTATAAAGTCTATAATTTTTCAAATATTACAGCTTATTCCTATGATTCATATAACAATATAATAGGAATAGCTGATTATTCAAATGGTTCTTCAATTATTTATTCCATTAATTCTAGTTCTTCGTCTTTAAGAAAGGTTATGTCACTTCCATTTAAAGTAGAAGGTCTATTTTTAACTCCCAACTTTGCAATTGTTTCAAATCAGACAAGTGTGTTGTTTTATGAAAATAATAATTTAATTTTTAAGTATAATATTCCAGGAGTAGATATTATAATTTGAAAATTTTATAAAGTTTAATTATATAATTCAGAATGGAAGTACCTAAGCATTATTTTTTAGTTAAAGGAAAGGGAGAAGGAATTAGTAAACTTGTTTCATTCGAAATGGCTTTAAGGGATGCAGGAATTCATCCATTTAATTTAGTTAAGGTTTCAAGCATTATGCCTCCAAATTGTATTCAAATTACAAAAGAAGAAGGTATTAAATTATTAAAAGAAGGAGCTATTGTATATACAGTTTTGGCTGTAAATTCTTCTAATGAAAAAGGAAAAACAATAGGAGCAGGAGTTGGTTTAGCTATACCTTCGGATGGGTCGTTTGGCTACTTTTCTGAATATGAGTCTGAAAACGAAAATGAGGAGGAAACTTCTAAGAAAGCAGAAAACTTAGCAAGAATTATGTTGTCTTCTTTAAAGGGAGAGAAATTAGTTAAGGATTCCTTAGGAATTGCTGAATGCGCCAAAGTAAGTGATCAATGGACTAGTGTAATAGCTGCTGCAGTATTTGTATGATTACTTCTTCATTTAAATTAAAGTTAATTCTTGGGAGTTTTGCAGTTATTTTAATAATGTTTGCTTTAGTTTTAGCAATACTTTACTTTGTTGGATTAGTAAATTCGCCTTATTTAATTAGCTTAGCACTTTCTATTTCATTATTTATATTGCTAGTTCAATGGCTTCTAGGTCCAAAGATGATAGAAAGCTTTTATAACTTAAAAGAAGTTACTCATGATAAAAATTATTATTGGTTGGTTAATTTAGTAAATGAAGAAGCTAGAAAAGATGGAATAAATAAAATTAAAATTTATATTGCAAACGTTAATGAATTAAATGCTTTTTCCTTTGGTAACATCATATTTGGTAACTCTATAGCAATAACAGAGCCCCTACTTTCTTATTTAAATGAAAAAGAAATTAGGGCAGTTGTGGAGCACGAATTAGGTCATTTGAAGCATAAAGATGTTGAGCTTATTTTAGCTATTTCTATTATTCCTTCACTTATTTATTATTTAGGCCTTTCACTCTTCTTTGGAGATGATAGGGAAGGTAACGGTGCATTAATTGGAATGTTATTATTAATTTTCTCTTCAATCTTTCAAATTTTCATTCTATTTGTAAATAGAAATAGGGAGTTATATGCGGATTATAATTCAGCTATAAAAGGTAATGGTAAATATTTAGAAACTGCACTTGCTAAAATATATTCACAATATCATCCTGTTAAAAGCAATAATAATATTTCTTCAATGTTAATGTTAGCTGGAAATCAAAGATTTAAGACTTCAGACTACAATAATCTTATAAAAGAATGGAGAAAGAAAAAAGTTTCTATTTTTGAAGATTTATTTTTAGATCATCCTCATCCAGCAAGAAGGATTCAATTTATTGATAAAGTGAGCGGCGTGCAATAGCCCGCCTTCTGTTGCCTATTTAGGCACGGTAGCATTCCACTAAGCGCTCTAAAAGAGCTTGCACCCTAAGGGTCGGCACGTTTCATGCAACTTATATACTATCACCTTCCGATCATCTATTTGCGTATATAAGTTGCTTCGTTTCTGTTCCGTAGCCTGGCCGTTAGGCCACCAGGTTGCCCTGGCTTAACGAATGGGTGGGCGGACTTCCTCCTTTAATGGTCAGCTACCTAGCACACCGCTCTAAAATTTATATTACGTTTATCTTAATAATCTTTCCGGTCTTCTTTTGTAGTTTTCTAACTTTACTTACTATTTTAGAATTAAATCTTTCAATTTCATCTTTTGAAATATTTAGTGTATAATATCCATTTTCTACTTTAACGTTTCCTTCAAATCCTTTCATTAGATTGCGTAGTCTTTCTTCAATAGGATCTAATTTACTTTCTACAGGAACTATCATTATTTGCTCTCCAAATACATACATTTCGTATTCTGGTTTATCTGTGTAGAAATCTTTAATTATGATAACAGGCCTCGATAAATCAGCTTGATTTAATCCATTTGGCATCTTAACTTTTATTTCTAGAGTATAAACTTTAGCTATTTTTCCTGAATGTATGTATATTACAGTATCTATTACATTTGTAATAGTTCCTATTGGTATTCTATTTACAAATCTATGTATTGAATCTATTGGAGAAGTGGCGTGCACTACTCCTATCATTCCTATTCCTGCCAGCCTTAAATCTACATATAACTTAAAGTCTTCGTCAGTTCTCATTTCATCGAATATTGTAAAGTCAGGCCTACTCAATAAAAGTATATCATTTAATTCACTGCTTTCAGCAAATCTACTTGAATACTGGCTTATATCGGCAGATAAGTGCATATCACGCGGTGATTCTATTGTTTTTATTATTTTCTTTTCCCTACTTAGATATTCTGCTAGTGCTTGTGCAAACGTTGTTTTTCCCATTCCAGGGGCTCCTGCTATTAATATACCCTCTGCCTTCGTCTTTAATCTTTCTAGTAATTCTGGACTTATGTTATAATCTTCTATCTTTTTATGAGAAACAGACCTGGTTATTGTTATTTCCCATCCATCTGATAATGGAGGTGTTACTATTATTATTCTAAATTCTTTTAATTGTACTATTGTTGAATTTTTACGTTTTATTTCTATAAAGGATTCTTCTTCATCATTTGCTAAGTATAATATTTCTGCTGCTATTTTTTTCACTTCTTCTCTTTCAATTATTTTATTTGATACATCTTGAAGAACCCAGTTTCCAGGGCTCCCTATTTTTGCTTTTATTGTCGACTTTTCTTTTATATGTATACTCATTGTATTTTGCGAAAAATAGTTTTTAAAACTACCTTTTTCTTTTATTTCTATATATTTGTAATTTAATGAAGATGCCTCGGCGAAATTTTTCATTTTTTTGCTAAAAGTTAGCAAAGTACAGTCGCCCTTGCAAAGCTTAGTAATGCCATCAATTACGTTTTCTCCTATGTCTAAAATCTGTAATTCTTTATTATTTGATTTACAATACTGATTCAATTTAGCTAAATTTTCTAATGAAATTTCAGCGATTATGTCTTCTTTCTCCGCCTCTTTTTCCAATTTATCAATCATTTTTTTCAATATTACTATTTTTTCATTGCCAAGATTGTTTAATAAATTGTCTATATCAAGCAACGCATCTTCCCCAATTAAAATCCGCTCCATCTTATTTTAATTTAAATTATTTAGAAAATATATAGCTTCTCTTAAATTTTTCACTTTTATTACATTTTCACTTTCTTGTATATTTTTATTCCATGGTTGTTCCACTATTATTAATTTGCGATGGTCTTTTTTGTACTGTAAGAGTACTGGAGAATCATCTATGTATACATCAAAATCTAATTCTAATTTTTCTTTTATACTCCTTGTATTTATTATTTTAAAATCTATTCCTGCAAAATTATGTTTTAACCAACGTTTTAATGGGGGAATATCATCTTTATCTCTTGCAGTAACTAAAGTTACATCATTATTTTTCATTATTTCTTTAATTTCATCGCTATTAATTGTAGCTTTTATTTCATTATTGTGTACGTGCCAAACTAATTTATAAATTTCCAGAAAAGCTTCTCTACTTATTCCTCCTTCTTTAAATTCCCATTGATTAAAATCCCAGTCACATTTTCCTCGAATTAAAGTTATGTATTTTATTAATACAGACTTAGTATCTGCAAGAACATCATCTACGTCCAAACTTATTCGCATACTTCCAAATAAATAAGCAAGAAGTGATTAATAAATATTTACTTTAAAAATTAAAATTTTTGAAAGAAATATTAAATAATGAAGAATAAGCCATTAATAAGTGTTATAATTCCTACTTACAACGAAATTAAATATTTGCCGTCTTTATTAAAATCAATAAAAAATCAAACTTATAAGAAATATGAAGTTATTGTTAGTGATTATAAATCTTCAGATGGAACAATAGAAGTTGCAAAAAAGTATGGATGCAAAGTATTAAGAAATAGAAAAAAGGGTGTTTCCAGCGCAAAGAATAAGGGATTTAGAGAAAGTAAGGGAGAAATAGTTGCCTTTATTGACGCAGATTATGTTCTTTCAAAGAATCTTTTCGAAGAAGTTGTTAAAGAATTTGAAAAAGATAAAAGTTTAATAGTGATTGAGCCAGAGACCCGACTTAATATAAGAGGGCTTAATATTTTTGCTAGAAGAATATGGAGTAGATATATAAGATTTTTAAACTTGTATAAGAATTTTAGTTACAGTACTATTTATCCTGCGGCTTATGGTTGTGTTTTTATAAAGAGATGGGCCTTTGCGGCAGTAGGTGGATTTGATGAAAGAATGGAAATAGCAGAAGATATCGATTTGTTTAATAGAATTAGAAAGTACGGTTCCTTTAAGATGATAAAGGCTACTGCTCAAAGATCTATGAGAAGATATATAAAGCAAGGATACTTTAAGACTTTAATTAAGTATGCAATTTCAGATATTCTTTTATTCTTTCACATAAAGAAAACCCCTGAACTAAATCCAATTAGGTAAATCCTTTAATTCTTTTATTTCTTCTTTGAAGAAATTTACGCTCTCTTTTTTAGGTCTTCTTTTTCTATCAAACAATCCAAAGGTTTTAGTATATCCTTTTGTCCATTCATAATTATCTTCTAAAGTCCAATAGAAGTACCCACTTACTCTGTATTTAATTGAAAATTTTTTAACAATGTCTATATGGTCTTTTATGTATTTTATTCGTTTGTTTTCGTCCTTGGTTGAAATCCCGTTTTCAGTAATTACAATTGGTAAATTGTATCTATAGTGTAAATCTCTTAATACTACTTCTAAACCTTCTGGTGCTACTTTTGGAGAAAGAAATCTGCTTTCATTTATTCCTTTTCTACCTATTATTTCTAACGGTTCTATTTTGCCATAGTAATTTATAGAAACAAAGTCTTTTTTCATTTCATCCAAATAATTATATTCGGTTATATACGAAAGTAATAGCGAAAGAGGATAATCTATTATTAATTTACTAGTGTAATAAGAAAAGTTTTGCGCATAGCTAACTTTAAAGCCTTGCTCACTTAAAAATGAATACAATATATTATGTAATTTAATTATATTCCTTACTGACTTAAGATAAGAAAATAAGTTTTTCTTTTTAGGAGGGTATATTCCAAATAAGTATCCAAACAAAGTAACAACAGAAGGTTCATTTAATGTAATTATATATTTCACACCTTCTAACACTTCATTATAAATTAATGTCTTCACGTAATCCATAAAGTAAGAAAATATCTTATTGCTTTCTAGCCCATTTTCTTCTTCTATCCAGTAAGGTAACGTATAGTGCCACAGCGTAACAAATGGTTCTATATTATTCTCCTTTAATAGTCTTATTAGTTCTTTGTAATGATTTATCGCTTCATTATCTACTTTATTTTTTTTAGGCATTATTCTAGAAAATTCTATTGAAAATCTATATGCATTTACTCCTAATTCTTTTAATAAATCTATGTCTTTTTTAAATTCTTTATAACTTTTATTGGCGTCGCCTTTTTTAGGTACCTTCCCTAATTTTTCCCAATGGTACCAATCAGAATTAAAGCAACCTTCCTCATTTTGATATGCGGATGTAGATACCCCTATATACATAATATTAATTTTATTTTGCGCTTTATTTCTTTTTAAATCTTAAATTTTAAATTAATTAATATGGCTTTTTTCGAGATGTTTCTAGTGTTTAGTGGTATTTTGCTAATTATTTCTGGTTTGTATTCTTTCTTTATAACAAGAGGATTCTATGCTTTAATTAAGCATAAGTTTGGAAGAGAAATATCATTAACCTGGGGAATAAACCTTAACGAAAGGATTAAAGAAGTATATTATGTATCTGTGGGAACCATACTCTTCGCTGTAGTTTTTTTAGTTGATATATTAAGTATTAGTGTAGGGGCAAATTTCGCTTCAATAGATTTAACCTTAGGTACTATAAGTTATATAATAATAGGATATGTTTTAACTAAGTGGGCTCGTTCTATAGAAAAGATATAGCAAGGTATTGAACTCATTTCACATTTATAAACATTAATATTTTTTATTTTAATTATGAATTACAGTTTATTAATTTTAATATTTTCAGGCTTTCTTTCTGCACTTTCTTTGTTTTATTCAATAGGGATTACAAAGGGATTCTATGCTTTAATTAAGCATAAGTTTGGAAGAGAAATATCACTGACCTGGGGAATAAATCTTACACGAAGAATGAAAGAAATAAAATACGTTTCAATTGCAAGTATATTTTTTGCTATAGCGTTTTTAATTGATATTACTAATTTAGTACGAAATTTAAATAACATAGAAATTCCGTTAATTTTAGAATCAATTACTTATATAATTGCTGGCTATGTAGTTTATGAGTGGGCAAATGCAATAAAAAGCATATGATTTTACATCTTTTGCTGTTAGTATTTTTGGTTATAGTTGCTGATTTTATTATAATTACAGTGGGAGCTTTATTGAACGAGTTGGCTAAAATGGGAAAGGCTTCTATTCCCAGAATTTCTCTTGCTAAGGGAACTCCTTATTTTTTATTCCTTTTATTCTTAGCAAATTACGTTTTTACCGCAGTAGTTTTAGGTTTCTTTATCTCCACTTTAGTAATTAAAAATATAAGTCAAACTGCTTTATTAACTGAAGAATATATAAGTGATATAGTGTCTTCCTTTTATGCTTTTTCAGGTTTAGCTTTTTTAGTATACATAGTTATTCTTCTTCGAAAACGTACTTCTTTAGAATAAGCTAACAATCCAGAAAAATTAAGATTTATAGAAGAAAATGAGATTAATTTAGTTTTTAAGTAAAAACATAAGTTTTTTAATTTGCTAAAAAATTTCCCTTATTTTTCTTATCTTCTAAATGTTCTTCATTTTTTAATTTCTAGATAGGTTTAGATATTAATTCCTTCTACTTTGCCTCTTCTTATTGTTTAGTGGTGATTATATAAATTTTATGTTTCTTATGTTTTCTAGTATTTGTTCTTCGTCTTCTGCTTCTAAAGCTTCTACTAATAGTTTTAATTCTTCCGTCGTTTCTGCCTTCTCTCTTATAAATTTGATGGCGCCTTCAAAGTTTTCGTATGCCTGTGTCTTTATACTCTCTTCTAAAAATCTAGCCCATTCTCTTATTAACTCTCTCTCCATTTTTTACTGACTTCATTTTTCTCTCACAACTTAATAGAGAAAATTTTTTATAAAACATTGCTAAACTTTTTTTAAATAACTTTTAAAAAGATAAGGGTTTATTCAAATATATAATTACGCTCTTTCTTTTTGTTTTATTGCTATTCCTTTTTGGAAACATATGTAAGATAAAAGCATAATCGCAAAGGCAATTAAAGGAATAAAAGCAAAGCCAATAACACTATATAAAAATCCTGCTATTTCAGACGATACGGCTGCAGATATTGCATTTATAGCACTCCATAGTCCTAATATAAACGCAGTGTATTCATTTCTTATTGCTTTATAAATAGCAATAGAAATAGAAACATTCCAAAGAGCGTATGATATTCCCACTAAAGCATATCCTATTTCATTGAAGTAAAGCACATCTAATGATAAGAAAGCTGAGATAAATACTAGTAAGTAAGCAATTGCTCTTATAATTAATGAATTTCTATAAGTAACTCCTGCTCTTAAGAATCTTCCTTTAGAGACAAAGTAATAAACGATTAAAGATGTTAATGATCCAAGTAAGTTTATAAGAAATATTTCTGAATTTCCTATCTTATTTTTAGTAAGAAAGGGTATGTATGGCGCATTAAACAAGTATATTCCAGAAATAAATAATGCACTTGCCCACATTAGCCAATTTATTTTTCTTAATCTTGCTTCTCCTTTTTTAATTATATCTATACCTGTTAAAATGTATGGCAAGTAGCTAAGTGAATTAAGTAAGGAAAAGTGCTTTTTATGTTCTTTTCTTATTTTTACTAAATTATTTAACTTTTCTATCTTTAATGCTACTACCACTATTATAAGCGAAGTTATTATCAACAATAAATCATAAATAAAAGGCGAAATATACTTTATTCCTAAAAATAGTCCTATTACTGAACCTATTGACCCTATTAAACTGTACTTTCCAAAAACTCTACCAATTTTTCTCAGCGCTGAATTAATTACATATAGGTTTAAAGAAGGAGATGGTAAAGTAAGCGTTAAAGAAAGTAGTGCATAAGAAAATACTACTTCATAAACTGATTTAGCAAATAGTAAGAACACTAAAACTAATGTAGTTGTTATAGCACTTAAAATTATCCATAATTTGGGATTAAATATTTTTTCAGTTAATATTCCTGCAACTAATGAGAAAAATATGTTTGTTATAGAAAATATTGCAATAGAAGTAGCTACATCAACTGCATTTCCGTGTAGCGTAAGTATATATATTGGAATAAATACTGAAACTCCCGAAGAAACTGCATAAAAAAGTAACGTTATAATAAGCCATTTCTCCATTTTACATGAAAATATTCAGAGTTTTAAAAGTTGCGATATAAAGTATATAATTAGGTTATGTTCTTAGTAATAGATGGATGTAAAGCTTAATTTTTCGCAAATAACTGATTTTCAGGCCTTGTATAAGGCTTTAGATACAATAAAAGAAGAAGTAGGTAAAGGACAGAATTTCATAGCTAATGAAAAATCAAACTATATAATGAGGGATTTCACTAGAAAATATCCTGAAGATTTTCTTTCACCAAATGAAAAAATCGTGATTAATAAGTTAGAATTAATAAAGCAGAATAAAAAATTAAGTTTTGAAGGGCTTTTCTACATGATCGAAGGTTTAAAAAGAATTTCTTTAGGAGTAGAATCTATTTCAAAACGTGGAGAAGATGTTTTTAATTTTATTCCATCTATAAATTTGGCTAATTTTTCTCTATATGTATTTTTAGGATCGTTTGATTTAATACCTAAGGAAGATTTTTCATTTAAACAGGCTTCAGAGAGCATTAGCAATTATTTGAATGTAGAAAATATATCCTACGAAAACTTAACTATTGGAGATTTAAATACAAAAGAAATAATAAGTAGCTATTTTTTAGATGGTGAAAAGAAGCGAGAAATAAGGCTTTACAACAAATCTTTGTTTTATAATACTATTTTTGATAAAATAAACATTCTAAACGCATTTACTTCTGCATTAATTAATCTTATGACGGATAAGTTTGATTACAAAACAATAAAGGAAGGTTTAAATTTAATTTTGGAAAAATTGAGTTATTCGAGAGCTAGAGCTTCTTTGGCAGAAGCGATGGGCTATAAAAACGCTGTTTTGTCTAGAATAAGTAATAAAAAAATATCCTCAATCGAAGAATTTTTAGATAATTTGATTTAAGATTTATACTTTTAGTGATAAAATATATTTAGTTCTAAAGACAAATTATAAGTTATGTTAGCTAAGTACATTACTACTCCAATATTTTATGTAAATGATAAGCCACATATAGGCCATGCATATACTGTTATACTTGCGGATGTACTTTCAAGATGGTTCAAAATAAATAATTATGATGTCTTTTTCTTAACTGGCACTGATGAGCACGGTAATAAAATCGAAAAAACTGCAAGAGAAAAAGGAATGGATCCTAAAGATTTTGTTGATCAGATAAGTGGACTATTTAAATCAGCTTTTGCAAAGTTAGACATTCAATATAGTAGATTTATTAGAACAACAGATAAGGATCACGAAGAGAACGTTAAAAGGATATTAAAGTATCTTTATGATAAAGGGGATATATATAAAGGAACTTATGAAGGCTACTATTGTTTGCCGGACGAATCTTATTTTACAGAAAGTGAAATTATTGATGGCAAATGTCCAGTATGCGGAAGGCCAGTTCAGAAAATTAGTGAAGAAGCGTACTTCTTTAGATTAAGTAAGTACAAGGATCAAATTATCAATTTTTTAAATTCTAATAGCATAATTCCTGATTTTAGAGTGAAGGAGCAATTGAATAGATTAAAGAATGGATTATTTGATTTAGATATTTCTAGAAAAACTGTAAAATGGGGAATAGAACTGCCATTTGATAATTCTCATACTACTTACGTATGGTTTGATGCACTTTTAAATTATTTAACAGCTATTAATTTCGATTTAAATAAGTATTGGCCAGCCGATTTACAAATAATCGGAAAAGAAATACTTTGGTTTCACAGTGTGATATGGATAGGGATTTTATCAGCCTTAAATCTTCCTCCTCCTAAGAAAATCTTAGCTCATGGCTTTTGGCTAGTAAACGGTCAAAAAATGAGCAAATCTTTAGGCAACGTTATTGATCCGGTATTGTGGGTAGAAAAATATGGAAGCGACGCTGTAAGGTATGCTTTAATTTCAGAAAAGCCAGCCCACGATGATGGAGATATTTCAGAAGAAAAATTAATTTCAAAAATAAATTCGGATTTAGCAGATGAGCTTGGAAATTTAGTTTATAGAGTTCTTTCACTCTCTCTTAAAAGCAATAAGGTCTTTGAAGGAGATGATTTATTAAGTAAAGAATTAGATTTAGAAGGCATAAAGAATGACTTCGAAAATTACGATGCTTTTTCAGCTTTGCATAAAATTATGGATTTCGTAAGAAAATGTAATAAATTTGTTAGTGATAAAAGAATTTGGGAATTAGAAGGAAAAGAATTTGATTCAGCAATTTACTCATTGCTTAACTCAATAAAATCAATAGGTATTTTAATTTATCCATTTATGCCTAATACAGGAATAAAAATAATTAAAATGTTGGGATATGATGAAAGTTATATAAACGTTAAAAATTTAGCATTTGGTCCAATTGGTCCAGTAAAGTATAGAGAAATATTGTTTAGCAAAGTAGAGAAAAAATAAATTTAATGAAAATTTCAAGATTTGATTCCTAAATTTAACTATTATATTCTTTTATGTTTTAATTTTATTAGAGAGTAAAAGCGATGAATGCGTGGACACCTTAAGAAAATAGATGATTGGCGAGGTAGCTTATGAGCTGCTCAATTCCACGCAATATAACTCTTTACAAAATGAAATTTTTCTTTATGAAACTTCATTATTTTTGGGATTCTCAAGTTGATTTCAATATAATTTAATTGATTAATAAATTTGTCAATTTTGTAGTTTTTAGGTAAAATAAGATAAAACTTATTAGTTATTTCGTATAATTTTTCTATAAATAATTCTATGGAGAAATGACTTTGTAAACCAAAAGGCGCATTAGAAAGGGCAGTTTCAAACCTTTCTGTGATACTAAAAATACCTTTGTTTATTATTTCATATCTATCAAGTCCTAAATTTTTTAGATTTTCTTCACAGACTTGTAAACTATCTTTATCTATATCATAGAAATAAACCTTTCTTGCTCCCAAAATTAAAGCGCCTATTCCAAATATTCCATTTCCTGCGCCCAAATCAGCTATTATTTTGTCTTTTATATCGTTATTATTGTAAGCAATTAAAAGCAATCTACTTGCTATTTCAGGAGGTGTAGGATATTGCTCAAACTCTAATTTAAAGCTTTGTTTTTTCAATGAGCTTAATATTTTAGTTAATTCTATTTCATTCATTTAAATTTTTCAATATTCTTGCAATGTCTTCTGCATCTACAACTGGCCCATACTTGGCTCTTATTGTCATTATTATTCTATCTAAGCTCAAGTTTTTCATTTTTTCAACAATTTCCTTTAATTTATCTTCTTCCATTTTCCACAAATTGTGTTCTTTTATTATTTCTTCAATTGATTTTCCTTCTTCAATCATTTTTTCTAGGATTACTCTTACTGCTTCTTTAGCTATTTTTCTATCTTTTAATAAATAAGCAAGTTTGATTAAATCGTTTTTATCTATTTCTTTACCAAATTTGTTCTTGACAAAATTATATCCTTCGATGAAAACTCTAATGAAATCATCTGTATCTATTCCTTTTTCATGAAGATCTAAAGCCATTCCTAATTTTCCTTCTTCTACTATAACTTCTAGTTTTTCTAGTGTAGTATCTAATTTTTTAGCAATTGATTCTACACTTAAATTTCGATATTTTTCCGCTATTTCTTTCATTTCTTTAGGTATCTCTATAATAGGAAGATCAGTTTCTATATACATTCTTTCCTTACCTCCTATTGGTCTTAAGAACTTAGTTGTTTCGCTATTTTCGTCAACAAATCTTACTTCTGAAGGTACTTCTTTCAATAGAGTATTTATTCTTTCTATAATAGCGTTTGCAATTTCTTTTTCTTTTGAATCGGTGATAAAGAAAAGGAAAGCATCTTTATCTTCACACTTTAAAAATTCTTTTATTTTTTGTTTATCATTTTCAGTTATTCCATAAGAAGGTAATTCATCAGAATGTATTATACTTACATTATATAACGCTTTAAGATAATCTCCTAT
>JAPDLT010000008.1:16131-23568 GCA_025920435.1 Candidatus Rehaiarchaeum fermentans | reverse complement strand
CATCTTTATCTTCACACTTTAAAAATTCTTTTATTTTTTGTTTATCATTTTCAGTTATTCCATAAGAAGGTAATTCATCAGAATGTATTATACTTACATTATATAACGCTTTAAGATAATCTCCTATTTCCCCTCCAAATCTTTTATTAGTTTGAACTTTAAAACCTAATACTCCAGAAAAGTTAGGAAGCTTCATTGCATAAACTCTTTTACCTTTTTTAATTCCTTCGCTTACAATTTTAGATTGTGTTTCAGCAAATAAATTTGTAATATCATATATTTCATTGGTAAGATATTTTATCAAATCGCCTTTTTCTTGAGCAAGTTTTATTAAGTTTTCATGTCTATTTATTTCTTCCTTTATTATTTTATCCATCTTTCTTAGGTTTTGGAATCCTTTTATTTCTACACGATTGCTTTTTTCTGTAGATAAGTTAACGTCTTGCCTTATTGTTCCTATTCCTCTTCTAACATTAAAGAGCCTTGTAAATAATCCAAAGCTAGTTGCTAATTCCTTCGCTTCTTCAGGAGTAGTTTCGATCGGTTTTGTAGATACTTCTACTAAAGGTATTCCTAATCTATCTAATCTGTAAATAGGTTTGCCATCTTCTTCTCCAACTTTTCTTCCAGCATCTTCTTCTAAACAAACTGTGCTTATAGGTATTTTTTTATCTTTAAAGTTATAATATCCATCTATTCCAATTAAAATAGTTCTTTGGAATCCGCTCGGGACTGAGCCATCTACTATGTTTTTTCTCATTACTATAATTTTATCGAATGTTTTGCAATTTAGTGCAGTTGCTATATTTAAAGCTAGCTGTAGCGCTTCCTTATTGATTTCATGAGGAGGTTCTTCATCTACATCTACTAAGCAATCATTTTTACAAATTTCATAAATTACTTCTCTTGATTTTTTGATTTCGAATTTTGCTGATTCATCAATTTCATCAAACTCACTAATAGAAAGGTTAAATTTTCTCCTAATTTTTCCTACTACTTCTTCACTTATTTCTGATATGTCTTCACAAAATAGCTTTCTTGTATTTAATTGAAAATGCCATTCAAATCCGCATTTCATATTAAAAATGTGTCTATTTCACTTTTTTCACTTATTTCTCCAACTAAATTTTTCTTCATAAAATCTTTTATTTCTTCCATATCTTTTGTTTTTCCTAGTGCAAACATTAATTTTACGTAAGCAGTTTCTGTTAACATGTCTTTAACATATATTATATTATTGAACTTACTCATTTCTCTGGATGTAGAATAAACGAAAGGATTTGTTGAACCATATATAGTTTGAGAAGTTATTACAATAGGAACATTTTTTTCATTAGCATATTTTAGACCTTCTTTAACACTTTCATATTCCATTGGAAGGTTTCCAAATCCAGTTGCAGCTATTACCAAACCTTTGAAACCTTTATCCACATAATATTTTATAACTTCTCCATCAAAACCAGGGTAAGAATATAGTAATTGAACTTTATCATCTAAATTAACATTTAAAACTGTATCTTCAGCTTTCTTTCTATAACTATTAATAAATTCTATTTTTCCATTTGGATATACTTTTCCAATTGGTTTATCATTTATTGATCTAAACGCATCTCTTCTTTCAGTGTGCATTTTTCTTGCCCTTGTTCCTCTTATTATAAGATTAAAAGAATCACTTATTTCTCCGTGCATGCATATAGTTACTTCTCCGATTTCACTTTTTGCTACATTTAATGAACAAACTAAGTTTTGATGTGCATCAGTAGATCCTCTATCAGAACTTCTTTGTGATCCAGTTATAACTACTGGAACTGATAATGGATTTAACATAAAAGATAAAGCGCTTGCAGTATAATGCATTGTATCGGTTCCCATCGTCAAAATTATTCCTTTATAGCCTTCCTTTATTTTTTTATTTATTTCTTTACCTATTTCAATCCAGTGCTTTGGCAATAAGTTTTCTGAAAATATGTTCATAAAGGTTTCTGCTTCTACTTCTTCTTTTAATTCTGGTGCTATTTGATAATAATAAGAAGGATCCAAGCTTGGAGATACGCCCCCTATTTTATAATCTACTTTAGAAGCTATAGTTCCACCAGTAGCAATCAAAGAAATATTTCTTTTCTCTTTAAAACTTTCTTTATTTTCTTTATTGCTTAATTTATTTTCTTCTTTATTTTTTTCTTTCAATTCAAACTTAAATTTATCTTTATTTAGAACAATATCATAACCAGAAGAAAGTTTAATTATTACGTAATTATCTTCTTCTTTTACAAAGAAACCTTCTATTTCTATTTCACCTATAGCCTTTATTTTATCGCCTTTTTCAAAATCCATAAATATTTTATTCTTTTCTAAATTTCATTCTTTTATAATGAAGACTTTGTAAATTAATTTTAAACTTAAATTTATTTTTTCGGCAATTGAAACAAAACCTGCCATTAAAAACGACACTTCTAAAATTTAAATTTTAATTAATTATTTTTATTTAACAAAATTTAAACGATGTTTTTATATTAAATTTTAACTTTCCTATTATCAAACCCCAAAAACAACCCCTTAGAAGCAGAAGCAATTACGCTTCTCTCAACCCCTTCTTAATAGATATAAGTAGGTGCTAGTATTTAAAGCTAACACCTACGGCTAAATAGTATGGAAAACGAGTTTGTAGTGGAGGAGGCCTTGAAGACAAATGGGGCGCCTGGAGTAGCTGGACAGGCAAGAATAAAGATAATCGGAGCGGGAGGAGCAGGTTGTAATATAGTGAGTTATATATATAAGAAAGGAATTGTAGGAGTAGAAACTATTATAGCCAATACTGATGAAGTTCAACTTAAGGCAAGAAGCGCTCACCAAAGAATTCTTCTGGGAAAGGAAGTTACTCGTGGTCTCGGAGCTGGAGGAGACTGGAGAATTGGAAAGAGAGCAGCAGAAGAATCTGCTTCAGAAATAAAGAATTTGTTAAAAGGAAGTGATCTTACATTTCTAATAACTGGTCTTGGAGGAGGTACTGGAACAGGTGCTGCTCCCGTAATTGCAAAAGTATCTAAAGAATTGGGTGCGATTACTATTGCAGTCGTGACTACTCCTTTCACCTGGGAAGGAGGCTCTAGATTAGAGACAGCAGAAATCGGTTTGAAAGAGCTCAGAAATTATGCAGATACAGTTATATTAATAGATAATCAAAGACTAGTCAAATTAGCCGGAAATGCAGGAGCTGATCAGGCATACGCACTTGCAAATGATATAATATATAACATGATATCCGGAATAGTGAATATTTTGCTAGATGTAAATGCAACTATTCACAGAGATTTTGCAGATATAAGAGCAATAATGAATAAAGGAGGCGTTGCAATGATAGGAGTTGGTGAAAGCTCTTCAAGCGAAGATCGTGCAGGAGAAGCAATAAGAAAAGCTCTTAGCAATCCATTACTTGAAGTAAATTACAAGGGAGCTAAAGGTGCCTTAATACATATACATGGAGGTACAGATCTAGGCATACAAGAAGTAGAAAAAATAATGCAGTATGTATCCCAGTTCTTAGATTTAAATGCTTCAATAGTACCAGGAGTAACTACTGATCCAAACATGAACGGCAAAATAAGAGTTACTGCAATAATAGTAGGAGTGAATTCTCCATACATAGTAGGAAAGGAAGAATCTACAGCTGCTGGAACAGTAAGCAAAGCATTGCAAAACGAATTGGGTATTAAAATGCTTTAAGTAAGAAACCTCTCTCTCCGACCAAGCCATCTTTTATGATGGCTTGGTTTTTTGTTTTAATTTTTTAAATTATTTTTTAAAGTTAATGGATATAGAAGATTTTCCATTCAAATTCTTTGCTGGAAAGAGGTATTTTTCTTATAATGATTATGCAGTTATTGGAGATTTACACTTTGGTAAAGTAAAGGGTATAGAAGAAAGAGCTAAAGATGAATTTCTAATTAAAGAAATTATTTCTATACCTTTTGATAAATTAATTATTTTAGGAGATGTAAGAACAGATTTTCTTCCTTCTAAAATTGCTGAAAAGCATTACTTACAAAAATTATTTAAAAAAATAACTGAAAACAAGCAAATTTTTCTTGTTAAAGGAAATCACGATTCACTTGTTTATAAAGTAATATCTGATGTAATTATAACACGTAAACTTATTATTGATAACATTGGATTTATACACGGTCATTTTATTCCAGAAAAGTCTTTCATAGAGAAAATAGATTATTTAGTAATGGCACACTTACATCCTTCTTTTTCTTATTACGATTCTAATAAAGTAAAATACGTAGAAGACTGTTGGGAATTTGGAGCTATGAAAATATACAAGAAAGAAATTGGCTATTTAATCGTTCCTAAATTTAACTTTTTTGAAGGAGGTGCAGAAGAAAATGAAAACAAAGGGATTCTTAAATTTATTTCTTCTAGGCAAAGAATGACTTTAAATTTACAAGTTATTGATTAAATTGTTTTTTTAAATAAAAAATTAAATTATTAATGAATGAGAATAAAACGGAAGGAAACCCTTCCAATTTTTCGTTGCAAAATACTGATTATATAAGTCCTCTACCTCCACTACCTTCTCCTGCTCCAACTCCAGTTCCTCCTCCACCTTCCCAACCTTCTCAACCTTCCTCTAATTTGCCTCCACCTAATCAACCCAAGCTAAATTATAGAAGTTTGATTTATATAATAGTAGGAATTGTAGTTGTTCTAGCAATAGTAGTAATTTATATTAAATTAGTAAAATCTCCTTTTAATAACATAGTAGCTTCGCCTTCTGTTTTAAGTACTTATGTAGGTTACAACATACAAATGTCACTAAATAATTTACAAAAAGGAGATTATGTAATTATAGAATTTGCAGGTAAAAATTATACATACATTGCAAATTCATCACAAGTGTCTTACCCTTTAAACTCTACTTTGCCAGGAGAATTTATAGCTTTAGCTTACGTATTTTCGAACAAAAATCTAATTTATAAAAGCAAGCCCTTTATAATAACTATTTATCCTAAAATAAGTCCTACACAGCCTTATATTCAGCCTATTATTTACTTTAGCTCTACAAAGAATCCTTATGCGCCTTTCTTCCTTTCTAATTCTTCGGTTGACTTCTTTTTAGGTTACTTAGAAAAGTCTTCTTCTTCTCTTAATATAACTAAGTATATTTTGAGTATATCTAATTCACATAACTTTACTATAAAAGTAAATAGCTCTACTCAAGGACCATTAAATAATTCTTTATCTTTAAGGTTAAATCCAGGAAATTATCTTATTAAATTAGAAATAGAAGCAATAAATTCATCTAACTCTTCGCAAGTTTATAATTTTTCTACATATCAAAACATCATAATTTCGAATTCAATTCCATTAATAAATTACTACGCTCCTTCTAATTCTCATACTATTGTTGTTGCTGAAAATGTTCCTGGAGGGCCTTACTCTTTTGATCCTCAAATAGATTACGAAAATATAGGAGGAGAAGTTATTTCCAATATATTCGCAACTTTACTTTTCTATAATGGTTCCTCAACAAATTCATTTATTCCGTATGTAGCAGCTTATGTTCCTACTGTAGGGCATGGAATTAATTCAAATTATACAGTTTATAACTTTACCATAAGGCCTGGATTGAAGTTTTCTAATGGTGATCCTTTAAATGCATATGCGGTTTGGTATACATTCATAAGAGCTTTATTATTTAATGGAGGAGTTCCTACCACTCCAGATTGGATAATTGCTCAGTATTTAATACCTAATTTTTCAGGATCTGTTCCAATAGTTAATCAAACTAATATCACTCTTGCTAAGCAAGCTTTTTCTGAAATAATGCATGCAGTTACTTATAATAATGTAACTAATACTGTAACATTTCATTTAGCAAAACCTACTCCTCCATTGCTTTTCTTCCAAGCTGTAGCAGATCCTTTAGGAGGAGGAATAGTAGATCCTTTGCAATTGAAGAAAATAGGTCAAGCTATAAACTTCACTCCTGCAGGTTTTGCACGCTATGAAAACTATGCAAATGAAGGAAATTATAGTCAAACTATGCAGTATGATCCAGTTTCTTCTGGGCCTTACATGATAGCTACTTATATACCTGGTCAATCAGTTACATTGGTTCCTAATCCTTACTTTAAAGGAATTCCGGGAATTCCTAAGCCTAACGATTCTGTAGTAATATATTGGGTTAAGGACCCACAAACTGCTTATTATCTTTTTTCATCTAAAGATGCAGACATAGTTAGCTATTTACCTACTCAATATTTTGTTCAAATAAAGAATTTAGAGGAACAAGGATTAGCACACGTTTATGAGTTCCCTACTCTTTCAATTATATTTTTCGGATTTAACATAAATGTAAACACTTCTCTAATGAAGTCTGTTTTTGGAAATAATTACAATTTGCCTTCTGACTATTTTGCAAATCCTTACATAAGAAAGGCATTTTCATTTGCTTTTAATGAATCTGAGTATCTTAATCAAATAGTTGGAAATCAAAAGTATGGTTTTGATTTTGGGGACAATTATACTAATGCAATAGCTTATGGTTTGCCTTATTATACTCCTCCAAATAAATTATCGAATTGGAGTAAGTTTAATTTAACCTACGCTAAAGAATTGTTAATTCAGTCTGGTTATTATAATTTATCTGTTAATATTCCTGTAGTTGTACCTAGTGGAGATACCCAAGATTATGAAGCAGTTGTTATGTGGGGGAAGGCATTAAACTCTATAGATCCTAACATAGTTCTTTCCCCTGTATACTTGCCTTTCTCGCAAATTATAGGTTATTTAGTTCCTGGAGAAGATCCAATACCTATAGTAGGCGGAATTGGATGGGCTCCCGATTATCCTTATCCTGCTGACTATGTTAATAATATATATTTACCTACTGGTGCTTATGCAGGAGGTCTTGGATGGCAATTAAATTATCTAAACAGTACTTATCCTCAAGAAGCAATTGCTTATCAACACTTAATAAACACAATTAAAAGTGCTGATAATGCTACTAATTCATCTGTAGCAGCAAAGCTATACGAAGAAGTTTCACAACAAGCAATAAATTTGTACATGTACGTTTACACTATTCAGCAAAATCAGTTTTGGATTACTGATCCTTACATTTATCCTTATGAGAATAAGATTACTTACGAAGAAAATCCTATGTTTGGAGGATCAGGAGAAGGGCTTTATTTCTGGTGGAATAAAGCATGAAAATAATCGAATTTCTGTGGAGAAGAATTCTTTCTTCTTTTATTGTGTTAATAGGAGTTACCTTAATTATTTATACGATTTATTACTTAAAAGAGGGCTTAAACAATTATTTTGTAGGTTATTTTAAATGGTGGAGCAATATATTGTTAGGAAAGTGGGGTATTATAAATGTACCAATGTTTAATGGAAGCGTTCTAAAAGCAATTTCTATTTTTCTTC
>JAPDLT010000008.1:0-16031 GCA_025920435.1 Candidatus Rehaiarchaeum fermentans | reverse complement strand
GAGGGCTTAAACAATTATTTTGTAGGTTATTTTAAATGGTGGAGCAATATATTGTTAGGAAAGTGGGGTATTATAAATGTACCAATGTTTAATGGAAGCGTTCTAAAAGCAATTTCTATTTTTCTTCCAAATACTTTAGTTCTTCTAATATTTTCAGGAATAATAATATTTTTGTTAGGAATATTTTTAGGATTTATTTCAAGCAAGCATAAAAGGTTTGGGGATTTAATCAGAATAATAAGTTTTTTCTTCTATTCTTCTCCTAGCTTTATAATCGCTATTTTTGTAATTATAATATTAGGAGTTTATTTGGGATTACCTTATGTAGGCAGTATAAATCCAATACTTTTAATAAATGCAAATTGGTACAGCAATGGAGTTTCTTATCCTACACATATATTGCTTTTTGATGCTTTAATTCATGGAGACTTTCCTGTTGCCTATAATGCATTTCTTCACTTAATTTTACCTTCTCTTTCCTTAATTCTTTCATTTTTTGCAGGATTATTAATAGTTATGAATTATTCTGTCAATGAATCTTCGCAAAAAGGCTTTTATAAATTTTTATTTCTTCGTGAAATTCCTAATAGAAGAAGAGATTACCATTTAGTCAAGAATGCAGTTACTCAACCAGTTAACTTTTTTGCCTACCTAATTGCTTCCTTATTAAGTGGAGATGTTATAGTAGAGACCCTATTTTCTTATCCAGGAATGGGCCTTCTTTTAGTACAATCACTCCAGAGTTCGCAATACATAGCTTTGTTAGATCTATCGTTGATATATTCACTTATTTTTATAATTGTTTCTTTTATTCTGGATTTAATATACGTTGAAATAGATCCGAGGGCAGAAATATGAGAATAAAAACAGTAATAAGTATATTTCTGCATGATAAACGAGGATTGGCAGGATTTATAATCATAATGTTCTTTTTAGTTTTATCAATAATTGTACAATTAGGAGGATTTGGAATAAAGGATCCAAATTCTTTAGTAAGTGATGAAAACGTGATTATTGGTCCAGAACCTCCTGGGCCAGGACATGTTTTAGGAACTACTTACTTAGGAATAGATGTATTAAAAGCTATATTAAAAGGCACAAAAACCGATGTTTTCTTTTCAATTCCTTCAATATTAATTGCAATGTTACTAGGGTTATTCGTTGGAATAATAGCAGGTTACTATGGTGGTATAATCGATGAAATAATGATGAGGATTACTGATATTGTATTTGCTATTCCTTTTCTAATTTTACTTATCTTATTTATTTCTATAAATTCAAATATATTCACTCAATTTTTGGTCCTTTCAATCGCATTTTTCCCAATTTATGCAAAGTATGTAAGAGTTGAAACATTAAAATTAAGAAGAAGTCCTATTGTTTTATCATCTAAAGCAATGGGAAATTCCGATTTTAAGATTATTATTTACAAAATAGTGCCTCGCGTAATTTATATTGCCCTTGCTCAAGTACCCCTAACTTTTGGTGCATTAATAGGAGCTTTTGCCACAGTTTCTTATATTAATTATTCGAATAATCCAACTATTCCAGAATTAGGATACATAGCTGGTCAAAGTCTTCAATTCTTTAATATAAATCCATGGGCTACTTTATTGCCTTCAATAATTATAACAATATTAGCAATAGGATTCAATCTCTTGACTTTAGGAATAAGAAAAGCAATAGATCCAAGAGAAATTGGAATATGGGAATCATCACATTAAAGAAAGTTAGTGTTTACTATAACGAAAAGCAGCTGCTTAAAAATATAAACTTAGAAATAAACAACGATGTTGTTTTAATCTTAGGTAAGAACGGCGCCGGTAAGACTACTTTAGCAAATGCTATTACAGGATTTCTTCCAAATTACTTAAGGTTTGAAGGTGAAATGAAGATTGGAGAATTTTTAATAAATGCTCAAAATTATAATAAATACAGAGAAAGAAAGGGTAACTTTAAGGAGATAAGTAAAATATTATCTTATGTTCCACAAGAGCCTGCTGAGATTTTAGATCCGACTTTCAAGGCAATAGATCAAATATACGAACCAGTTTATTATTCAAATAAAAGTTATTTAATTTCAAGGATTCTTGAAAGAGCAAAACTTACTCGAGCAAGAATAGAAGAAATAGCACAACTTGCACTAAAAGATAGAGACAGATTAGTAATGATGCTTTCTAATAATAGACCATTATTAGATCAAATATATAGCGTTTTTAGATATGAAGGATTTGAAGGTGATATCGCAGATATTATTTCAAACAAACTATCTAAAAAACCAAAAAATTACATATTAAATTTCCTTAAAAATTATAAAATTTATAGCAAGATACCTATAATTTCATCGATTTTAAATAATGAAATCAAAAAAGAAGCAATTGAATATGCAAAAGAACTAGCATTAATTTTTAATATTAAAGAAGAATTCTTGGAAAAATATCCTTCACAACTTTCTGGAGGACTTAGGCAATTAATATTGCTAGCAGCTTCCTTGGCCGGTTGGCCAAAAATTATAATTTTAGACGAACCTACTAGTAATCTTGATTCAGTCGCACAATTTAATCTTGTAAATGCTCTTATTAGAATAAAGAAATTATTTAATATGGGACTATTAATAGTTTCCCATGATGCTCCTTTAATTGATATTGCAGATAGAGTTTACATTATTAATAATGGCGAAATTGTGGATAGTGGAGATAGCAAGTCTATTAAGAAATCTACAAATGAATATACTAAAAAGTTGTTGAGCCCAATATGATACTTTCTACCTATAATATAGTTAAAAAATACACAACTGGTTGGACTGGAGAGGTAACAGCTTTAGATAACGTTTCTATAAATTTTCCAGAAAACAAAGTTGTAACTCTTTTAGGAGAAACAGGTTCTGGTAAATCTACTTTTTCATTAATATGTGCAGCACTATTAAAACCTGATAAAGGAAAAGTCCTTTATAAAGTTGACGATAAAATTTTAAGTGAATATGAAAATCTTTTGCTTGGAAAAGAGTATGAAAAAGCAGATAAATTAGTTAAAAAATTTTCAGTTTTTGATTTTCCAAGGAAATTGTTAAATGATTATAGAAAAAGTATTGGTTTGATGTTTCAAGAAGCTTATCAATACTTAGATGATTATTTAACTGTTGAACAAATAATTAAAGAGCCTATCTTAATCAATAAATTAAATGTAAATATAGAAGAAATAGAAGAAAGCTTTGGAATAAAGGATATCAAAGATAAATATCCTTTTCAACTTTCAGATGGACAAAAGCAAAAAGTTGCATTAGCTAGGGCTTTTTCTTATGCAAAAGACTTTATAATTTTAGATGAGCCTACTAGCAACTTAGATCCAATATCAAAAAGAGAAATTATAGATACCATTAAAAAATACAAAGCTACCAAAACTATACTTTTAATAACACATGAAGCTAATGTTGCTAAGGAATTATCTGATTATGTATATATAATCTATAGGGGTCAAATAATTGAAAAAGGACCTTCTTCTTCAATTTTTTCTTCTCCTAAGCATCCCTATGCAAAACAGCTTATTTCAATTGGATTGAAATCTGTTGCCTATTCTGGAATTGTGGGAGAAGAACCGTACTATCCATTCAAAATAAAGGGTTGTATTTATCACAGATCTTGTCCTTTTTCGTTTAAAGATTGTGGTTGGACTCCAGAGGAAGTTTTCTATGATTTATCAAATCTTTATTATATTTCTAGATCAAAAAGATTGGAAGGCGTTGCATTGAATGATGAAAACAGGATAGTTTTGTTTAATGCCGATGTTTCTGAAATTAGCTCGCTTATTTCTTCTCATAAAAATAAATACAGAAGTTTTCTTGCAGTAGAAAGCATTCAAAAGACTGAATCTATAGTAGAAATTAAAATATATCCTGTACAAGAAATCCCTCTTTTCGAAATAGGCGACATTTATACAAAGTGTCTTCTTTATAGAAAGATCAAAACTTAATTTAAATTCAATAATTTGCTTATTTTATCTGGATCTAATTTTCCAGCAATTAAATTCTCTTTTATTATTCCTTTTAATCCTAGTTCCTTAGCTAAGCTACTTTCTTTAATTAAATTATTTTCTTTACTTGCTATTATTATGTCATTGTTTCCTACTATTATAATTTTATCCTTATTTTTTATCATTTCCGGAATTGATTTTATGTAATCCATTGCATTTTCAACAATTACTTTATTTGTATGCAAAAGAACCTCTTTAATTAATCTTTCGTTTTCCTTCTTTAATTTCTCATTTTCCTGTTTTAGATTTGTTATATTTTTGATTACATCTTGTGTATGTAAAGTGTATTCTAAATCTAAATATTTGTTTTTATTTTCTAAAACAAAATCTATCGCATTTTCTCCTACTAAAAAATCAATAATTGTTTCTTCTCCTTTATAATTTACATTCTTTATAGTGAAAAATTTCAAGGAAAAAGTGTTTGTTTCATGTTCTCTAGCGCACGCAGCTACATCGAAATCTCCTATTTTTATAACTCTTGTTTTTTGATTTTCTTCTAATCTTTGCCAATTATACCTTATATTAGGATATTTTTCGATAGCTTCTTTCAAGCTTTCAAATTGTTCTTCTTTAACTTCTAATCCTTTAAATATTATTTGATTAACATTATTTTCTGCTTTTATCAAGTAGTTTTTGTCTATTTTAGGCTGAATATAAATAATTCCTTCATCTTCCTTCTCCTCTGCTTTTCTAACAAATATTTGTAAGCCTAGGTTTTGTAAAGAACGTGCAAATATGTGAACTGCAGTATGAGCTTTCATATTAATTAAAACTTTACTTTTATTTTTGATTTATTGTTTGTAATATCAAACCTTTGATTAGATTAAAATCTTTATTTAATATTAATTCGTTTTATAATTATCGATTAGAATTTTAGAAAATGGAAAAGACTTTGTCAAAATTAAAGATAGAGCAAGTTTTAAAAGAATTAAATGTAGATGCTCAGAAAGGAATAAGTTATTCTGATTGGAAAAATAGAATTAAAAAGTACGGTTTTAATGAAATTCCTGAAAAGAAAGAAAATCCGATTGTCACATTCCTTAAAAAATTTACTCAGTTTTCTTCAATAACTCTAGAAATTCTTTTAGTTATTTATTTTATAATTCATCAATATATTCTTGGCTTTGTTGTTTTGGCACTTCTTTTGTTTAATGCTTCTATTTCTTTCTTTCATGAAAAGAGGTCTTCTGAAGCAGTAGAAATGTTAAGACACAAGTTACAAATAAAAGCAAGGGTTTTGAGAGAAGGAGAGTGGAAATTAATAGATTCAAAGGAATTAGTTCCTGGAGACATAATAAGAGTTAGGGGAGGAGACATATGCCCTGCAGATATAAGAATAATATCAAATGATGAAATAGGAGTTGATGAAAGTGATCTTACTGGAGAAAGCTACATAGTTTCTAAGAAATATGGAGATACTATATTTTCAGGAGCAATAATAAGAAGAGGAGAAGCTAATGGTGTAGTAATTTATACCGGTTTAAATACATACTATGGTAAAACAATAGATTTAGTTCAAACTGCAAAACCAAAACTTCACATTGAAGAATTAACTACTAAAGTTATTTCTTATCTTTTAATAATAGTAGGTTCTCTTGCCGCAATAATTTCTATTTTTTCGATTTATCTATATGGCTTTAGTCTTTTTATAAAGATTCTTCCTTTATTACTTTCTTTACTTCTCTTTGCAATACCGGTTGCACTTTCTGCAATGCTTACAACTACAATGGCTCTCGGATCTTTAGAGCTAGCTAAAAAGGGCGTATTAATAACTAAACTTTCTGCTGTAGAAGATGCAGCCTCAATGGATGTATTGTGCATAGATAAAACAGGAACGCTTACTTATGATAAGCTTTCAATTACTGAAATAATTCCTAATGAAGGATTTTCTGAGAAAGATGTTATTTTATATGGTTTTCTTGCCTCAAGAATCGAAGATCATGATCCTATAGATAATGCATTTATTAAAAAAGCAAGAGAATTAAATTTGATCTATAAATATAAACTAACTAAATTCATACCTTTTGATCCTTCTCTAAGAAGGACTGAAGCTCATTTAATTATAAATAACAAAAATATAATAGTTTCTAAAGGCGCAATAAATACAATTCTTAAATTAACTAACTCAAAAATAAAAAAGGAAATAGAAAATAAAGTAAATGATTTAGAATCAAAAGGATACAAAACACTAGGTATCGCAATAAAAGATAAGGAATGGAAATTTGTAGGGATAGTTGCTCTATATGATTATCCTAGAGAAGATGCATATAAGTTCATTAGCGAATTGAAAGAAAATAAGATTGATGTTAAAATGCTTACCGGAGATTCTTTAACAATAGCTAAAGAAATAGCACAGAAGGTCGGAATAAATGGAAATGCAATAAGGGGAGAGGAAATAAGAAAGATTTTTCTTAAAAATAAAGAAAAAGCAATGTTACTCGCAGAAAAATCGAATATTTTTGCTGAGATATATCCAGAAGATAAATATTACATCGTAAAGTCTCTTCAAAGAAATAAGCACATAGTAGGCATGACTGGGGATGGAGTTAATGATTCACCTTCTTTAAGACAAGCGGAAGTAGGAATTTCTGTTAAAGATGCAGTGGATGTAGCTAAATCATCTGCAAATGTAGTTTTAATGAAAGAAGGTCTTGAAGAAATTGTTAATTTAGTTGAAATTGGCAGATCTGTTTATCAAAGAGTTGTTACATGGATACTCACTAAAATAAATAGAACTTTTCAAATTGCGCTTTTTGTTTTGCTTGTAATGTTTTACTCACTTATTTTTATGCATAGGCCAATTTACGTGCTCTCAAGTATTGATGTAATACTTTTCTTTTTCTTAATTGATTTCTTTACTATTTCGCTTTCCACTGATAATGAACCCGGTTCAAAATATCCAGAAAAGTGGAACTTTAGAAAAATGTTTACATATGCAGGAATAATGGGATTTTTATCTTTCTTAGAAATGCTTATTTTACTTATTATTATTTATCATATAATTGTTAATCCTTCTTTAGGAGTAATTCAAACGCTATTCTTTTTAGCTACAATGATATTTGGAGTGCTTATGCCATTTGTTTTTAGAACTCAGAAGAGGTTTTATGAACAAAGAGCTGGGAAAGCTTTACTTATCTCAACTATAGTAGATCTTATTATAGCAACAATCTTTTCAGCTTTTGGAATATTCATGGTAAGAATAAATCTTGAATACATATTGTTTATATACGCGTATTCTCTGTTGTGCGTATTTCTAATAAACGATAGCTTTAAGATATTACTTCAGAGATTTGGAATTAATAGATGATTCTATTGCTTTCTTTAGTGCGCTATCAAAATCATGAATATACCCTTTGTTTTTTATAATGTTTGATTTTAATTTAGAATATAACTTTTTATCAAAGCAAATTTTATCTATAGCGAGTGCTATTTCTTTTTCATCAGCATTGACTAGCAATCCATTTATTCCATCTTTAATAAATTCTCTAGGCCCACCTTCATTTACTGCAATTACTGGTTTTCCAAATGCCATTGATTCTAAAGGCACCAAGCCAGTATCTTCTTCCTTTGCTAAAAATATTGTTGCATGAGCATTTTTATACAACTCAACTACTTCTTTATCCACCAAATTTGTGATTATTTTAATGTTTTCTTTGTTTTCGGAAAGTTTTTTCAAATCTTCAAGATATGCTTTATCTTCTGGATAACCTGCTATTATTAAGTTATATTTCTTACTAGCTTTTGATTTCAAGAAAGCCTTTATTGCTAAATCTTGCCTTTTATATCTAGTTATCCTAGAAATATAAAGAATATAGCCTTTATCATTATTTGAATTATTAAATTTAAATTGAACTAAGGGAGGAATTTTTATAATTTTTTCTTCAGTAGCTAAATTGTAATCTATTAATCTTTTTTTAACCTCTTCGCTTATAACAATTATTCTTTCAATTTTAGAAAATGCTTTCTTTTCAAAGTATTTGTATACTCTTGCATATAACGGCAAAAAAAGCCTGTAAATAATGCTACTTTTCCTATAGTAATCGTAAAAGTTATGAACAAGTCTAAAAGGAGTATGCACAAATGCAATTATTTTTCCATTTGCTCTTAAAGCTGCTAGTTCGGCAATACCTGAGGTGGAAATTAACAATAAATCGTAATTTTTTGTATCTATTTTTTTGAATAATGCATATAGAAATACTAACGCTGCTCTTATAATAGGGATTTTAGAATTTATTTTTCCTATTTGTTCTACATTATATTTTGAAAATTCACTAAATGTTCTCTCTTTATCATAATAATAAGTTACCAACTTTGACTTAGGAAATAATTTTAATATTCTTAATATCACTCGTTCAGCTCCTCCTTTAGACTTAATCCATGGTGCGAATATGAGTAATTTCATAAATCTAATGGAACTACGAAAATTTTATATTATTAAAAAGTACTTTTCTGTTGAAAATATTTTCCTATTTTCTATTTCAGCTTCTTCTTTCAGTGCTTTTGATAAATCATTTCCAAAGTAATCTTTCAAGCCATTTTTAACTTCAACCTTTTTTTCTAAAATTTTAGACATAAAAATTATGTTTTTAGCATGTATTTTATTTAAATTAGAAAGGTATGGGTTCATATATTCTTTATCAAGAGATGATAAGCCTTTATATTCATTGTTATTTGCATTGTATTTAAGCAAATCTGGAGAAGAATACACTCTTATTTTATTACTTCTTACATTTGTTATAACAGTGCTCAGAATTATAATTTCTTGATTTATAGGTAATTCAACATAAAAATTAAGAGAAGGTTTTCCTCTTATATCAAGAGAACCATAGCTTATTGCTTTTTCGTACTCGTTTATGAAAATAATGTTATATCCTTTCTCTAAAATTTTTTTCACAAATCTTAAATGCTCTTCATCATAAGTAGTTTTTGAAGGGCCAAATAAATCTTCGAGGCTTTTATTTTTCTTCTTTTCCATATTAAGAGATGCAAAATACTTATATAAGTTAAGTAAATTAACATATAGAATATGAGCAACGAAGATAGCTATTATAAAGATTTAACAAAGATACTTGATTCAGTTCCTAAAGGTATGATTATCTATGATGATTTGTACAATCTTAACTTAAAAACAAATATATTTCCTAAATACTTACCAGAATTTCTAAATGGAAATTATAAGAGTAATAAATATAAGTCTTTAATAAGTGTCTTTTCAGGATGGATAAATAATTCGGGTCAAATAGTAAAGATCGAAAATAAAGATGAAATTGCAAAAGCTATCTTTGGAAAGACTAGCGCCAATTACACACTAATTTTAACGTCTTTAGAATTAAGTAGAGAAAGTCAAGAAAAAGAAAGTAAAAAGCTAAGATTTATTATAGAGAGCGAGGAGTTAAGTGGATATAAGAGTACTATCTATGGTTACTATCTTCAAAGCGAAAACAGTTTAAAGATAGCGCAATTTAAAAACGATGTGATTTATAATCCTAAAGAGCGAGTCTTATCAAGATATATTCAAGCTCTATCTATTTTTGGTCTCTTATCGACTATTGCTGTTTTAGCTGAAAATGAGAGAAAACCAGTCAAATTAGAATTTGAGGCATCTCAGAAGAATTTTTTAGATTGGATGATTGCAATATCTCAAGCTTTAAACGTTCCTTTGAAAGATTCTGAAGATTCTAAAGGCTACTATTTAATTTTCAATTTGAAGGATTTAACTTAAAAATCAATCAGTTTAAGATTTTATATCAACTTATTAAAAACTTAAGTTTTAAAATTTTTAAACCTTGCTCGGTTAAATCAATAATTATATACTCTTAAAAGCAAAAAATAAAAGTAAAAACTAAAACCCTTGTTTTTAATTAAATTTTATTTACTACTTACTTATTCTTTTTCTTTCCTGCTTTTCCCATAAAGGCTTTTTATATATGACCTTTTTAAACAGTTTTTAAAAAATCTTTATTAGAGTTTAAATATTAGAAAGTAGAAATTAAGGAACTTTTTAATCCCAATTTAATTCTAGTATTGATCCGATAATTTATATTTAAATAAAGCATATTATAGAAATGGATAATTATTCAATTCAGCCTTCTAATCAGCAGAATTTAACTCCTTCTTTGCCTATTGCTCCTACGCCTACTCCTTCTATTACATCAGGAAATCAATCAAACCCGCAAAACGGTCCTAATAATAATTCTAATAATACTAAGAAAAACTATCTTTTAATTTATGAAATCGTAGCAATCATAGTAATTGTTGTTGCCGCAGTTTTGGCAGTGTATTATGAGGTGCCTGTTTCTCCGGGTGCTGCATTAGAAAAATTTATAACAAACGTTCCTAATGGAGTTCATGTTTATAAAAATAATTATACTATTGTAATTTCTTCTAATGATGTAACTTTACCAATAGTAGCATATCAAAATATTTCTTATAATCCTGTTCACAATATTTCTTATCCTACGAATACTTCAAATCCTTTTCTTCAAACGGATAATGATGAATTACCTTATTTTTCAGTTTATGGAGTAATAGATCCCACTATAATAATAAATAAAGGTACAACAGTACATTTCGTATTTATAAATTTCGCACCAGAAGAGCACGTTTTTGCTATATCTCCACAAGGCCCTCCTTTTCAGCTATTAGGACCTAATGGAACATTTTCTCCAGCTTCATTACATAAAGACCTTTTATTTTTACCTGCACTACCTCCTCCTTCAAACATTAGCAATCCCTTCGAGGGTCAAGTTTATACTACATCCGGTTCTTATACTTTTAACCAAACAGGTACTTTTTACTATCTTTGCCCAATACCGGGGCATGCTCAGTTAGGAATGTGGGGTGAAATAAAAGTAATATGAAAACTTCACTTCTTTTATTAATTATAATTGCTATTTTAGTTATTGTTATAGGAATAGTTTCGTTCGTAATATCGTATAAACAAAATATTTATGCAGGAGGTGCAATTAATGTTAACTTATCAAAAGTTTTAAATACAGTTCCTAAAAATGTTTTTATAAATTATAGCAACGATTCTATCTATATTAACAAATCTGTAACAATTTATGTTGGAATGGTAGATAACATAACCAATGATTCAATAAATCACATTTATGAGACTCCTCAATTAAAGGGATTACTTCAAGAGTTTTATATGGCAGGTCTTCCTGCTTTTACTATATACGGTTTAGTAAACCCCACTATTATAATAAAGAAAGGTGTGGAAGTTACTTTTGATGCCTTCGATTTATCTGATTATACTTATCACGGTTTAATGATAGTTAATAACAGCCTCCATCCTCCTTATAATGCGGAATCTCTAATTTCTGCTTTCAATGGTGTTTCTAACTTAAGCAAGGATGTTATAGCTACAGGACTTATTCTTCCTCCTCCAATCAAAGGAAACGTTTACGAAGAAAGTGTTAATTTCTATGCTAATAATACAGGAACATATTGGTATGTGTGCCCAGTGCCTGGACATGCTGAATTGGGAATGTATGGAAAGATAATCGTAATTTGATTATATCGTTTAATTTATGTTTAAAAAGATAAAAGACATAGAATTTTCCGGAGAGGACCGCGTTAAGGATTTAGTAAATAAATTTAAAGATGCTGGCGGCTTTACTGCTAAGAAAATCGCTATAGCTTCTGAAATAATTTATAAAATGCATAAGTCTGATTCTTTTAATTTTTTGTCATTTCCTGCTGACATAATTTCTACAGGTACGCGAGGAATAATTAAAGATCTGCTAAAAAACAAAATATTTGATTTAGTTATAACAACTACAGGTACATTAGATCATGATCTAGCAAGGCTATGGTCTAGTTATTATGAAGGAAGCGAGAAATCTAACGACATAGAATTAAAACATAAGAAAATTAATCGTCTTTATAATATATTTATTCCTTATTCTAATTACGGTGAAATTTTAGAAAACAAACTTCAGCCAATTTTTAAAGAAATTGGAGAAGGTGAATTTTCTTCTTATGAATTAATTTGGGAAATAGGTAAAAGACTAAAAGATAAAAATAAGGAAGAATCAATTGTTTACTGGGCCTATAAAAATAATATTCCAATAATAATACCAGGATTTACTGATGGTGCTGTAGGATCTCAGGCATGGTTGTTCTATCAAAAGCACAGGAATTTTAAGATCAATACTTTTAAAGATGAAGATAAGCTTGCTGAAATAGTTTTCCATTATAAGAAAACAGGGGCTTTAATGCTAGGAGGAGGAATTTCTAAGCATCATACTATTTGGTGGAATCAATTTAAAGGCGGATTAAATTACGCTGTTTATATAACTTCTGCAAACGAATGGGATGGAAGTTTATCAGGAGCAGATCTAAGTGAAGCTATTTCTTGGGGTAAGATAAGAGAAGATGCAGATGTAGTTACTATTCACGGAGAAATAACTGCAATTTTGCCTTTGGTATTATGCAAAGTCTTATGAAAAAGACAAATAAAAATAAAGAAAAATTTAAACTTAAAGATTATTTACCTTCTATTGTAAGAATAATTTTTGGAGTTGTATTTTTATCTGATGCATTGTTGAAATATTTATTTTATTCTCCTCTTCTTATAAAGGAAAATCTTTTAGCTGCATTGTTTGCTCCATGGGGATTTGTTTATCCTTGGGTCTATTTCTGGACTATTTTGATTACTAATAATATTTTCTTTGTTGTTTCCTTAGCAATGATAGTAGAAAGTTTGATAGGTATAGGATTAATTCTTGGAATTTTCAAGAAACTAACCTATTTTGGCGGGATTGTATTTTCACTAAGTCTTTGGATGACTGCTGCGCAATTTGGAGGGCCATATGTAGATGGAACTTTAAACATTGGTTCCTCAATTTTTTATGCCTTACTTTTTTCAATGTTAATATACACAGAAAGATACTTTAATTTCAAAGATATTTCATTGGATAAGTATTTATCAAGAAAGTTTAAAACAAGTAAGATTTTGTCTTATTTTACATTCAATAATATTAAGAAGGCTCCAAATACATCAACTATTTCAATCTTTTCTATTATATTTGGAGTGATGCTAGGAATAAGCGCTGCATTAAAATTAATTCCGGGTACATCTTCAGATTTATCTCAAAGTCTGTTGATGTTAATTTTGGGAGAACCTAAGCTTATTTTGAACTATTTTATTTTTTGGGATAAGTTAATAATTCCCCATATGCAATTATTTCTTTATATTTACTTTGCAGTAGAATTTATCATTGCATTATTTTTAATACTTAGAATCTTCAGAAAGCCAATTTACTATATAGGTTTAGCCTATAGCTTGTTTTCTTGGTCTGTAATTCAAGGATTTGGTGGGCCATTTTTCCCCGGGATTACAGATGTATCCTCAGGTATAATTTATTTTCTAATATTTCTTCTCTTTATTTATTACGAATATTCTCTAAAAAAGAATTATATTTTATAAAAATGTGTTCTAATTATGAGTAAAAAGGAAATATCTTTAGAAATCATTTTATCAATAATAGCGATTATTGCAATAATTTTTATTTTTAACCAGGTTTTGAAAAGGATTACTACTAATGCCTTTGAAAATAGCTCTCTTATTATAGCAAGTGTATCTCAATCTTACCTAGTTACCTACTTTTACGTATTTTTAGGAATAATAGGAAGTGTTGGTGTTTTTGCACTAATATTTGGAATTTTTTCTGTTTTAGCTCTATATAAGCACAAAAATGATAATGCTCCAATATTTATCTTAACACTTAATCTTAATAAGAATCAAAATCCACTTTATTTATTTTTGATTTCAGCATTTTTAGGTATAATTTCAACTATTTTATTAATAATTTCAGTATTTTCTAACTATTACTTTTTGTTTTTCATAAGCATTTTATTTGGAGTTATTGCATTTTCAATTAGCTCAGCACTTACTACTTTCTTATGTGCTAAATATGTAATAAGATTCCTATTTAGATATACTGAAAGCATATGATAATCCCTACAAATGTCCAATTTAATTTAATAGAAGGTCTAATAATTCCAGCTTTATTGCTAATTTTCTCAATAACACTGTTAATAATTATATTCCTTATATTTATACGTAGATTTTCAAGTGCTACTTCAGTAGTTATTTCAAGAATTGCCTTAATTAAGGGAAACTGGTGGAAAATTTCAATTATTTTAATTTCACCTGGAATAGGAGCATTATTTTCAATTATTGCAATATTAAATCCTATTTACTTAAGCATTTATCTTTACTTTTATGGAGCTTTAATAGTTATAATTTTGATCGAAATATTAATATTTGTTCTGTTAGAAGAACTTCAAAAACCATTAATTAAGATATAGTCTAATCAAATGCATTAGGTTTCTTACTTTCTTCAATTAAATTCTTTTGTTGTTCATCGTCTTTTTTATGCGCTTCATTAACTAACTTATCAATCCTTTTTTCACTGATTTCCTGATACAAATTGCACCAATCTCTTCCCGAAACAACTAGATTAAATTTAACTAAAGAAGGATGAGCACACTTTCCTCTTTCTAGTATGTCTGCATTTAAAGGATCGTTAGGAACGAAATATTTACATGATAAACAATTTGCCCCTTGCCAACTTATATTCTTTATTTCTTTATTACTTTCCATTACAGATAAAACTTTTAATAAATTTAATATTTTGCCAAAATTAAATAATTATAGAAAAATTATGGATGCAATTGTTTTAGCAGGAGGGTATGGGACTAGGCTGCTCCCTTTAAGTGAGTTTATTCCAAAAGTTTTATTACCTATTGATGGTAAGCCATTGCTTTTTTATATATTAGAAAGTTTAAATGACCTTTCTTACAGTTATCCAATTAATAATGTAATTATTTCTACAAATCAAAAGTTTTTTAAAAACATAGAACATTATCTTGAACTTCTAGGCTGGAGATATAAAAACTTAAATATAGAGCTTTTGGATGAACCTTCTAGAAAGGAAGAAGAAAAGTTAGGCTCTGTTAAAGGACTAGAATTTGTATTAAATAGAAAAAATTTAGAAGAAGCATTAGTTATAGCTGGAGATAATTATTTTGATTTTAAGCTAAATAGGCTCTTAGAAAAATATTTAGCTTTGAATCATTCGATTTTAGGAATTTATGATGTTAAAGATTTAAAAGAAGCAACTAGGTTTGGAGTTGTTCAATTAGATTCTAGCAATAAAATAATAAAATTTGAAGAAAAGCCATCAAGTCCTCAAAGCACTCTTGTAAGTATTGGTATTTATGTATTCAATAAGGAAGCTATAGGAGAATTGAGCACTTATATTATTAACACTGGTAAAAAGGATAGATTAGGAGATTTTATAGATTGGCTAATTCAGAAAAAGCCTGTTTACGGTGTTATTTTTGAGCGCGGAATTTGGGAAGATATTGGTAGCTTAGAAAGCTATCGATCTTTAAATGAAAAACTAAGCAATAAAAAATAAAATTTTGATTAAATCCTTAGAATTTTCACACATTATAGAAATTTAGGTGTTTAAATACTAGTTGCTTTCAAGCTATAGTATGGTAGAAGAAGATGAAGCCGGAGAAGAAGTGGAAGAAAATACTTCGTCTAATATTTTTTCTTTTATGCAGGTTATAAGAAATGCAGTAGATCTTCTAGTTTATAATGCACAAAAATGCGGAACTGAAATTAATAGAAGCGGGCTAGAAAAAACTCTTAATAATAATACTAAAAAGAAAAATAATTCGTCAAGTAATGAGTCTGAACTTAATCTAGCTTTGTATAATTCTTATCTAAAATCTTTAAATTGGATAAGTAAAATATTAGGTAAATTTCCAGGATATGAGCAGGTTAAATTCGATTTGATTAATTACGAAGATTTTTTAAATTCAAATAATTATAAAAGAATTAAGAATACTATTAAAGAATTTACAAAGAAACTACTATATTTAGAAAACAGCGTAGGTAAGTTATTTAGTTCTATTCAAGATATTCCAGTAGACGATAGGTTAGGTAAGCTTTTAGAGTGTTCTATAACAATTTCATC
>JAPDLT010000007.1 GCA_025920435.1 Candidatus Rehaiarchaeum fermentans | reverse complement strand
CTCAAATTAATGCTTCCAGAAATTGGAAGAGGATTTACATTAACGTTGTAGGCAGGATTATTGTGAATAACATAGTAGGGTGCTGGAGAATTAAGCAAATTACCTTTTGAAAGCGAGAGACTATTTTGATAATAAACCCATCCTATCTTTAATAAACTTCCTCCCAAGATGTATAGGTTCTTCAAAGATTTAAATATTGAAGCAGGAACCATTACATCCAATACAAGAGTTTGATTAGGATAAAGCATTTTATTTACTTCTCCATTTGCATAAGAAGCGATAACATTTGAGGATCTAATAATACTATTCCCTACAGATGCATAAATTCCCAATAAATGATTAGGGAAAGGACCATTTGCATAAATATTATAATTAGATAGAAGTGGGGAAGAAGCATAAATATCTGAAATAGGCTGAACTGAATAAGGAGAATTAGAAGGAGAATAAAATATATTTTCTTCTCCATTACTCCAACTTAAAGAAAGAGTAATGTTTGATATGGACGAAGGGTAAGTAAGTAATTCATTCCATGCTGTAAGCGAATATAATTGTAAATTGCTTTGATTAATTACCGAAGACCTATTATTTAAGTAATAAAGAGTAAACCAGTTAGAAAGATTCTGAATCTGCTGATTAGAAAGATTATAAGCAATTAAAACATAAGGATTTTCCACTACATTACCTACATTTTTCATTGTTATGATCAAATTAACCTCGCTATTTGAATTGAAAGCTGGACAAGTAGTTAAATTTTGAGCAAAACTAATAAAGTTAGCGCTCGGATTAGAAATATTCTTGCTTCCATTCAAGAAACCACAAGCATATCCCTCTGAGTTCGCAACTAATGCACTAGTAATCCAATTATCATATATAGTTGCCTTGATTCCATTCGAAGTACACGATACATTCGTTGATATAACGCCCTCTTTAAGGTTTATATTGTTTCCATATCCAAAACAATTAGTGTTTGCATAAAATGCATTACAAAAGCCAACAGGAACAAGATAATTTTCGGCACTATCTGGAACTATGTATCTAGTATAGTTTGGAGCAGTATAAGGAACAGAATTTTGAGGATTATATTTCTCACCGTAAAAGCAAAAGCTTGAAGCCGCTATAGCAGTAACATTATTCAAAGTGTATAAATTATTAACTTCTGATGAAGATATAGAAAGGCTTACTCCTTCATTACTTAGTTCATGAGCAAATGTAGCACTCCCTGTTAACGGGCCGCCAAGGTTTATTTTATTAAAGAAAGGATAATTTTGAATTTGATGATCCCCGTAATCAAAGAAATAAGCATAAACTATAGGATTAATAGAAGTTGAGTTATAAAGTGTACAAGCAGGATATAAATTATTCAAACTTTCGTCCCATTTACAGATAGGAAATATCGCATCAGTTTTGAAAAATATATATGCTAGAGGAAGGACGCCGAACGCGCTACTTAAAGTAAGAAGATTAAAAGGTTGAGGAGAATAAACTAAATCTAACATTGGTATTGGCAATATAGAAATGTTTGGATATATCACTCCTAAATTTCCCCTCTGATATACAAAAAGCTGACTTAATAAGTAATTTTGAAATGAAATAGCTTGAGAAATTTGAGATGAATTCATTTGATATTGATAAGTTAAAAAGCTATAGTTTTTTGAAGGCAACTCAGCGGAAAGCAAGTAATTTCCTGAACTATAAGAGCTTTGATTATTAGGAACGCCAGCATAAACATAAATCCACTTATTAGGCCCTAGGGAGCTTATATTAAATAAATTGGAAGAAGTAGGAGTAGCGAAGAAAAATGGTTGGTTTTCAAGATAATTTAGTTTTTCGGAAGGATTAAGATTCGGCAAATTAAAAGAAAAATCTGAACTGTAGTGCTTAAAAATAGATTGAGAAAAAGTCCCAGTTGATTGATAATTATAAGTAGAAGTAGTTCCTAGATCATAAAAACTTAAATAAGTTATTCCACCGCCAGGGTTTTGAGGAGTAGATTCTGCAAGTGCAGGAGTTATTCCATATTCTTGCCTGAGAGGAGGAGTAGTAGAAGTAAATAAGTTAATGAGAGAATACGCAGGGAAAAACGAACCACATGTCATTTCAGGCAATATTATAGTAGTATTTGAATTTGAAACATCAGGCACATTACTAATACTCGATTCTATGGAAAAATCAGGATTTATTACAGAATAAGTATTAGGGTTATTTGAGTAAGCGTATAAATAAACAGAATTAGGAGTCCAATTAAAGTAATTAAAATAATAATGACAATAGTAAGGAGTACAATAAGGATCTGATTGTATAACACTATAAGCTATAGTAACAGCATCATAAATATAAGGAGGAACTAAACTATTCGTAGGGCCACCTCCGGCGGGGAAGCCCAGCCAGCCCTGAACTAAATTAACTTGACTATAATTTACAGAAGGAGAATAAGAAGGTAAACATAATTTATATCCAAAGAGAGGATAACAATCATTCCAACTAATAGAAAAATGAATTGCTGAAGGAGCATAACAAGTAACTCCGTTAGGACCAGTTGAAAAGTATCCTGGAATAAAATCAACTCCGCGCATAAAAAAAACAAGAAATCCCAGATTGGAAGCAGAAGTAGGAATGTTATTTAAATAAGAAGGGACAGTTAAAGCTGCAAAGGTACTTAATTTAATTAATTTATGAGGAGAAGAAGGTAAGTAATTCAACAATATAAGTACAATAAGTAAGCCTATAAATATAATTAATTCGCTCTTCATATAAAATATCTTTACTTTTCATTTAAATAAATAGCTAATCTAAGAAAGGATTTTAAATTCATATACAAAATATAGAAGAAGGTGTTCTCTGTGCACAGCTTGAGAGCGGAGAACGAAAAACAAAATAACCAGTTGGATAAGAAAAGCTTAAAACTTGCAAGGACTGAATAATGCTTGCTTGCGGAAATATTTCATTATAACCATAAATTTCTTGTTGTGAATTAAATGGTTGAGAAAGTGCATTATAAGATACATTCAATAAGTAAACGGATGGGTTTTGCTTTCCATTAAAGACGCAAGCAAATGACTCATAAACTCTGCCATCAAGAGTAGAATTATATATATAATCAGGAATAATTCCAGTTTGGCCAAAAGTTAAAGTACTGGAATTATAGTAAAGATATCCTGTAACTGGATTATTACCCAAATAACCTACCTTAGAGTTATAAATTCCGTTTGAGACAAAATTCTTGTTTCCTAACCTATATGAAAGATAGTTAAAGTTATTTATATGAGGGTAAATTATAATCGGAAAAGTAAGATTTGCATTATTATAGTTTGGCAAGTTTATATTAGGACCATATAAAATAACTAAATAATTAGGCACATGATTAGTTAGATTTATCCAAATAGAAGAACCTATTTGCAGTGGAGTTAAATTAAACCAATAAAGATCTTTATAAACAAAGTTATTATTTTGCTTATAAATTCCAAGTATTTCTATTTCGCTAGTATTATACAGAAAGATATTATTAGTGATAGGCAATTGTAATAAGTATTCTGATGGAAAAGTAGAAGAATTTAAAAATAGAAGATCTAAAGAATCTTCATTTGATAATTGTGATAATATTGACTTTCCAGTTGTTATAGAACGAGAGTTTAATATATTATAGCCGAAAGTACTATTTTCTAAAGAGAGCGCATTCTTAACATAAATTGATGAAATTAAAACACTAGGATAATTATTATAAGCGATTAAATAATCTAAAGTAACATACGATGGATAACCTATTGTAGAAATACCTATTAATGAAATATTGTTAATAAAGTTTGAATAATCATATATTTCTTTTAATCCATCTACGTAAACGGAAAATGAAGTTTTGTTATGTATTATTTCTATACTTGATAACTTGTTAGGTGATAAGGAATAAGAAGATGTGTAAATTAAATTTTTATTTGATAAGTTGTAAATTGAGTTAAGTCCGTTAGAACCATAGAATTCTAAAGCGTATATATTATTGCTTAAATATGGATATTTACTTAGAAGAATCGCGCCAGATGGATAAATCCCGGATATATTCAATACTGCTTGTATTGTATAGTTTCCTGAAAGTTTAGTCTTGTTAAATATTCCAAAAGACCAATAAGAATAATTTGTAACATAATTATTATATTGCTCGCTGGATTGGTAAAGTATTCCATAGAAAGTATGTTGTGTAGAAAAGCTTTCCGAAAAGTTGTAAACTTGGCCATTATAATTTATTTCTACACCCGTAGGACAAGAATCAGAATAAATTATTTTTTGCTTTAAAGAACTGAATGTATAAAGAACTTGACATTCTTCTGCATTAACTCCTTGATAAACGACATTTTCACAAATAACACCATTATTAGAGAGAGAATTAGCTAAAGAAGAATCGTTAGTTATTATATAAGCCAAGCAAGTAGAATTATAAAACTCACTTGTCGGAACAGGAGAACAGCAACTTAATTGCTGTATTCCTTCATTAGTTTGCAACTTTAAATTATAATTAAATCCAGGATAGCAATTATCAAATTCTAAACGATTTTGACTACAAGTTATGCTAGGAGTAAGATTTATATGATTGGAATATAAAAATAACAAGGAAATTGGTAAAGGTAAAAATGCGGAAGAATTAGGAATTAGAGAATAAGAATTATTAACATAATTTATTGTAATTGAATTTGAAGCATCACAAACATCATATGCATGAAGAGAAAGATTATACAAAGCAATAGTATAAGGAGTTCCACTTAAAAATTGTGCTTCAATAGGTATTTGATAATCAAAAAGTTTTAAAACTGAATTAAGAACAGCATTTGATACCAAAGAAGGATTTGCAGTATAAGTTCCTGAAGAAGTTGGAGTAATATATTGAGGATAGCCTAACAAAAGAAGAATATCTGCATACCAATCATACAAAGGCTTACCAAAGTAGTATAAACTCCTCATATTAACAACATGAGTTTCGTATTCTAGATAATTAAACAAAGAATATTGAGGGAAACCCTGAACTGAAATTCCGTTTCCTACTGGAAAACTTTCATTAACAAAGTTTATTGCCGAATGCAGATCTTGACTTAAATAGTTAATAGAAGAATAAGTAAAAGTCAAAGGAATACAATTAGATATTTCATATCCAATTCCATTACTATAAGCGCAAATTTCTGCATTGTTTAACGCATATCCATTTACTTGTAAATAAGTAGGTATAGGAGGCACTAAAAACGAATTTTGAGATGAATTTTCGTAAAAGACCGAATACTTATAAATTATAAATTTAGGAGAAATAGTTAAGGTAGCAAAGTTTAATGGATAAACAAAGAACGATAAATCGGTTTCATTCCCTATAAATTGGAAATCATAATTTATGTTATTAAATGTAAATGTAACATTATAAAGTTGATATGGAACGTAAGAATTAGAATTATAAAAGCAAGTTACAGTATTATTTGAAGATAAATAAAGATTAAGCGTATTTATATAATAAATTGGCGAAACGCAAATGTGAAAATATCCTGATTGATTATAATCAAAAAACACTACTTGCTGCTGTCCTAAATTAGTTACTGTATAAGAAGATATAATTGAATTTATTTGCAAATTTTGAGGAAGCTTTGAAAAGAATGCATTTCCTATTAATGGCCTATTTATTGCTCCTGCTGAAACACTTTTTTCTGGCCCAATTATATATTGAAAATTATCGATTGAAATATTAGAGGGCACTGGAAGTCCTTCGTAAACTGGAACAGAACCATTATATATTGAAAAACTTTGATTGTTTCTGTAATAATAAATAGTTAAAGAAGAATTTAAAGGATAAAACTTAAATGCTCCTTGATAAACATTATTAATTTTAGTTAAATTAACGTATATATTTTCTAAAACAAAATGAGAAAAAGTAGAATCATTTATTGTTGCTAAAGTAGGAAGTAAAAGGTAATTTATTATTTGATCATATAGCTCTTTATCGTTTGGAAGACAAATATTATTAGTTGTCTTCCAGTAATATATTTTTGATACAGGAATAAAACTAAAAGTATTATTTGTGTAAATATAACCACATTGAGTGCTTAGGTTAAGTCCTGCTAAGAATTGCGCCAAATCAACTCTGTAAGTAGCTTCCTGTGTAACATAACTTTCCTCGACTAAAGTTTGATAAATAGAATCTTCAGCTGATTGATAAATGTGTGTTGCCAATCCCATTTGGTTTATAAAGTTGTAACCATTAAGCAAAGCTATAATTGTAGCAATAACCATTCCTGCAATAACTATTATGTTTATTTGCGCTCTCATATTATTTTATTTCAACTATTCCTTCAAAAATACTGCTCTCATTTTTAACAGGAGAATATACTGGTATATTACATGCATATATATATTGTGAACTTGAATTAGGAGGATAGAATGGCAATAAATAAACGCTAGCATTTAAAAATGCTATAGATAACGAATTATATAATTTATAGAGCTTAAAGTAGCTATAATTAACAGGATATAAAAAGTCTATTAATTGGTTATAAAGATTGCCTGAAACTAATTTTCCTAAATAAACATTAAAAGAGTAAACAAAGTTTGAGCTATTAAAGCTTACATTTTTATAGTATAAATTTTTGTAATAATTCTGAATATAAGGCGGATCTAAGTAAATTACTGAAAAGTGAGGATAATAATTGGAAAAAATTGTAGATGCAAGAAAATTACATGAAAGCTTAACTGGCTGTAAGTAAACTCCTTCTAATAAATTAGAGGAAGCAGTGCTTAAGAAAACCATTGAAATAATTGAAAGAATAACTGCAACTATCGGAACTAATATTAAATCTATTAAAGTAATTTGCGCTCTCATATTGCTAATTTATTACCTGCATATGGAAATATTGCGTAGTTTATGGTTATGGTAATTAGTCCATAATTGGAGAAAGTAGGTTGCCCTAGAGAGTTAGAAAATTGAAGTATCACAGGAAATGATTCTTGATAAGAAGGTTCATTTTCTATATTAGTAAGAGTTATTGCAGAAGAAAAATAACTATCATAAAAGTTAGCCCCTACAGGTATAGAAATCAATGGAGATATAAATGCAAGAGATGTACCTACAGTTGCGAATGCCAAAATAAGATTTATGATTGTTGATACAGCAAATCCTGCCCAATAGAGCACTGTTGATTCTGTCCCTATCTCTGATTTTAAGTTTTTAAAAGCACTTCCTACTTCATATTGCGCAAAATTACTAAACTGTATAGGAAGCATAGCAGAAGGATCTGAAACATCTTCAACTTTTATATTTATACCTACAGCAGAATCTATCAAAAAACCATTTAAAGGAATTAAAGAAGACTGGTAATTATATATATATTGCAAACAACTTAGAAATTGATCTTCTTGTAGTTTTCTTACATCAATTCTTCCTGGAATAACACTTTCTGTGCCATTAGGAGAATAATATTGATAAGCAAAGCAATTTGGGGAAGAGATTAATCTAGGACCTAAAGAAGTTGCAAAAGATTGAGAATTAGCAATCGCGGAGGTTAAATTTAATTGTGAAAAATTATAAGAAAGCACAATTAAAAGGAGAGCAAAACCTATAACTGAAGAAGCAGAATTTGCAAAACCCATCAATTCTTCTAGCGCCATATTATCTACTGATTTTACCTGTAAATATAGAGTTACTTATTGTAGTTGGAGAGTTAGGGTAGATTCCATACAAAGTAGTATAATTTATAAATGATAAAACGTTATTTGAATTACTAAAGTAAACTGAAACGTAGTCAGTAGGCCCAAAAGAAGCGTTATAAGTTTGAGCTAAATTGTTTGCTTGCATAATAGAAGTTAAGACACTATTAACAAGACCAAAGAAAGCTGCTAAGGGAAGTCCAACAAGACCAGTTTCAGCACTTAAGAGTATATCTTGAGATGCTATTGATCCTAAAATATTAAAATAACCATAAGATGTGGAGCTTTGAATAGGGACACTGGCGTTTATTCCTATTTTATGGAAGAGAGAGATGAGTGAAATTATCTGAGCTACGGCAGGAGAAGCTGCTCCCATACTCACTTTTGCTCCAAGAACATTTCCGGGAACATATTGACCTCCGTCATAACTTCCTATTCCATAAATATTTGCAGAAAGATAATTTATGTAAGATGTTAAAGGAACGGAAAACCCAATATTACTTTTATTATTAACGTAAAATGCATTTCCATTTAAAACGTCGCTAAACAAATTAGATACAGTTACATTTGATTTAATGCATTCGAGAGGAAATCCTATAACAGTAGCGATGGTATATAATTTTTCGGCAGGAACTCCTCTAAAGTATTCGTTATAATTAGGAAGATAATAATTAGAGAAAGAAATTAAAGGAGTTCCATGAGAATTTGTAGCTAATTGATATATGCAAACATAATTATTTCTAAATACTAATGCCATATCCCATGGTAGATTTATATAAACTGGACTTTTTCCGGAATTTATTTCATTTAAAAATTGAGAAAGTGTAATGGGAAATCCTCTATAATTTGGATTACATTGAGTATTGAATAAACCTGAAGTTTCAGAAAATACTAAGTTACCATTAGCGGCAGGTTCTAATTCAGAAGGAAATGATGAATTTATCGGCGGTGAATTAGTAGTAAATTGACAAAGATCTTGCCCATCTACTATAACTGGAGTTGCAACTTCCACGTTTTTGTTTTCGTACTTACCTTCAACATAAACTGCACCTGTATCTCCTATATAGTAAGTTCCAATTAAAGATCTGGCATTAGTAACTTGATAAACTGTAAATAATGTCAGGGCGTTGCCGATAGTAGAAAGAATAGAACTAGCGGATGACCCTTGAGCAAGTTGAAAACAAGATGCATCCTCTACCCAGGTCAAAAATAGAGTGCCTAATGCAGCATAAAATGTAGAATAAGAACCAGCAGAAGCAAAAGAACCGAGATCAGATTCTTTACCTGTTATCGCTCCACTCAAATCAACTCCTTCAGAAGGATTGCTAAGACTAGGAGGAATAGAGGGACTCTGGCTCACAATTTGCTCTCCTGCGGAAATATCAGAAACTGTATTTCTAAAAGAATAAGTTTTGAAAAATGGAAAAATAGAAATATATCCTTGTGACGAGGAATAATAAATTAAGCCTAATCTTTGGAGGGCAGTTAGCGTAGCTCCAGCACTAAATCCAGCAACGGGCAAATACATACTATAATTAATTAAATAATGATAAGCAGCTCCTCCGAAACTAACTACTTTTGACACGAGTAAAGGTAGATAAGGTATTAAAAACTCTGAAGCCAAATAAGTACCAAAAAAGGCTCCATAAGTAAGCAATGCATTTATAGCAACTCGTTTTAGTGCGGAAAATACTACACTTAATGAAATTTTTCCTGTTAAAAGGTCAGCTGCAGAAGAAAAAAATGCAGTAGTTTCATCTTGGAACGTACTTAACCCTGTACGTGTAGAAGTTACTAAAGTGTCCGTAATATAAGATATTTCTCTACCCACTGGCACATTGGACAAAACAAACTTAATTTGAGATAAAGTATTAGCACCAAAAAGGCTAGCTTCTTCTCCACCTTCTTCACTAGAGGAAATCTCACTTTCTTCACCTGCTAATACAAAATCTCCTTCAACCTGTGTTTCTAAATTAGTAGATGCGGTTTCTGCTCCTTGAACAGCTTCGTCAGCAACACTCGCAGCGCTCCCTCCTACTCCAAATTTAGCTAGAGGATTTAGTGATAAAGAAAAACAAGCTCCTCCCGCAAACTGTTCTACTCCAGGATCCAGACTAGGGCCTACTGCATAAGTTAAATTATTTACTCTTGCTCCACCTTGACACAAATATGCAGATAATTGAGGACTCCACGTACATAATGAATTGTTACCATAGATAGTAATATTCATATAATCAGGAGCACTTTGTATTGAATTTTCTGCGGCGGCAACTGCCTGTGTAAATAAATTTAAAGATGCAACTCCATTCGTAATGAAATCACCTTCTAAAAGCGAAAAATCTAAGCCTATTAGCAAAAAGGCAGCAGCAATTATTAATAAACCTATGCCTATTACTACTTGCGCCCTTTTACTTAACATAATATATAATTTCTATAATTAATTAAAAACGGTTTTAAAAATAGATCTAATTAAACTATTAACTCTCCTTTTTCTTTGACGGTAATTCAATTTCTTTTTAATAGTACATATTTTATCATTCCACAAAAAAAAGATCTTATGCTTTTTAATAAAGGATTTTATTGATAAAATTTCTAAATAAACACTAGGGCCTTCTACTATTTCGTAAGAATCGTTTAAAAATTCTATTACAACCATAGCTAAATCCTTATCGAAAATTAAATAAGAATAAGTTTTTAACTCAGAAAAATAATTATTAAAACTATCTAATTTTCTGCGTAGCTTTGATAAGAAAACTTGCTTTGGTTCCTTTATTCTTATATTTTTAAGTAAATACTTACTTTTTCTCGCCTTTATTTCTCTTATAACTCTTTCAAAATAGTTTTCTTCAAAAAATTCTTCTTTTGGATTAATTAGGAAAAGTTTTACATAATAAATTAATCTGTCTAGGCTTTGTTTAGAAACTGAAGCTAAAATATTTCTATTTTTATTAGTTGGATCCAAAAGGACGATTGCATCTTGTGAAAACCTATCGTCCTTATCTAAATAAACCCTATATTTCCAATTAGCAATATCTTTAAACAAATTTTCAATTCCTTTATATCTTATTATAAGTACTTCGCATGCGTAACCAGAAAACCCTCTTATGTAACTTTCTGCACCATATACTCCAGCTCCCTTTAAAAATTTTTTGAATAGATAAACGTCCTTTTCTAATCCAGCAATGTTATTTATAACATATTCATTATGAAAAACAGATAAATCTATTGAATTCTTGACTTGATCTAAAGAATTAATTTTTACTAATGGTACAACTTCGAATTTTATTCCTTTAAAATAACCCCAAAAGTAATCTCTTGTGCCTTTTTCTATTTTAAAGTTTTTAGGAACTAAATACTTTAATTTTCCAATGTCTTCTTCAGAGTCAAATATTACATATATATCCACATCACTTTCTCCAAATATCCAAGTTCCTCGAGCATAAGATCCAGAAATCATTGTTTTTGCTTTTAGCTTCTTTTTTTCTATATTTTTATTTATTTGATCTATAAATTCTTCAACTATATCTTTAACTTTGTATTTTTCGTCAACTATTTTTTCTTTTAATCTTTTAAATAATGCATCAACTTCCATATTATATCTTTAAAATTAATAGATATATGGAATTGTCATCAAAATTAAAAAGAGTTTTAAAGGAAGAAGGAATAGAAGAATTAACTGAAATCCAAAAACTAGTAATTCCTAAAATACTTGCAGGCGAAGATATTATTTTTTCTGCCCCAACTGGTTATGGAAAAACGCTTGCTGCATTTATACCTTGCTTAGAAAAAATTTCTCCATCAAGCGGATTACAAATGATTTATATAACTCCGTTGCGTTCGCTAAACAGGCAAATATTTAACAAAATAATAGAAATAGCAAATAAATTAGATATAACAGTTGATTTAAGACACGGAGATACTTCTAGCTACGAGAGACAACAACAAAATGAGAATCCTGGAGACATAATGATAACTACTCCAGAAACTCTTCAATCTATATTCTTAAATAAAAAACTGATTCCGCATTTAAAGAATATAAGATTTGTAGTAGTTGATGAAGTACAAAGCTTTTTGGAATCAAAAAGGGGAGAGCAACTAAATGTTGCATTAGAAAGATTAAGAAGATTTGCTAATTTCCAAGTAATTGGAATTTCCGCAACTTTACCAAATGTAGAGGAGGCACTTAATTTAATAGGTGCTAAAAATTTCTATAAGATAAATAGTTTGAAAAACTATGATATAAAAGTAATTTATCCAAGAATTTCTGAAAAAGGAGAAGATATCGCAAAAGAAAACAAATTGTTAGAAGTAATAGGAGAATCAATAAATTTAATTATAAATGAAATAAACAAATCAAGATCTTGCATAATATTTACAAATACAAGAGAAACTGCAGAAATGTTAGGAAATAGATTAAAGAAAATATTAAATAAGGAAGTAGAAGTTCACCACAGCTCTATTTCAAAGGAGGAAAGATCAAGAATAGAAAGTGATTTTAGAGAAGGAAAAATAAAGGTTTTAGTTGCTACAAGTTCTATGGAATTAGGAATTGATGTAGGAAATGTAGATTTAGTAATACAATACATGAGTCCTAGACAAGTAATAAAATTAATGCAAAGAGTGGGAAGAAGTAATCATAATTTTTCTGGAATAGCTAAAGGAATAATAATAACAGTAAATCTAGATGATTATGCAGAAAGTTTAGCAATAAAAGAATTTGTAAATAAAAAACTAGAAAATATAAGTGTTCCAAAACTGAGCTATGATGTTTTAACGCATCAATTAGTAGGATTAGTTTTAGATGGACTTAAAAACGAAGATGAAATTTTTAATTTCTTCAAAAAATGCTATTGTTATAAGGATTTAACAAGAGAAATGTTTAATGAAGCTTATAATTTTGCTATTGAGAATAGATATATAATAAAAGAAAATAATTCATTAAAATTAACTACTAAAGGAAGGCTTTTCTATGCTTTCTCCGTATCTACAATACCAGATAATAAAGTTTATTTAGTAATAGATTCTCAAACAAATTCTAAGCTAGGAGTTTTGGATGAAGAATTTGTTTCTGAAATTGAGGAAAATGAAATTTTTATTATAAAAGGAGAAGCATGGCAAGTTTCTAGAATTAACCCAGAAAAACTACAAATTTATGTGGTAAGAGCAAAAACCCTGGAAGGTTCATTACCTTCCTGGGAGGGAGAACTTTTGCCAGTGGAAGATTTTATTGCTATAAGGGCTGCAAATATAAAGAAAGAATTAAAAGAGTTTAACATAATAAAAGCGCAAGAAGAATTTGGATTTCCTGATGAAAACAAAATAATAATAGAAAGGTTAGATGATTACATAATAATTCATTCTGTTTTTGGAAGTAAGATAAATGAGACATTGAACAAGTATCTTTCTTCGAAAATAATGGAAATAACAGGAGAAAGTGTAATATCAAATGTATCTCCTTACAGAATAATAATAAAAAGTAAGATAGAAACAGACAAATTAATTAGTATATTAAAGAATGCAACTAATATAAAAGAAGAAATTATTGCAAACATTTCCAGGTCTACAACCTTCCAACATAGATTTTTAAATGTATGTAGAAGATTGGGCATAATTTCTAAAGAAGCAGATTTAACTAAGAATAGATTAATGGCACTTATTCAAATATACAAAGATAAAATACCTTACAAAGAAGCATTAAATGAAATAATACGAGATAAATTAGACTTAGAAAAATGCATTGAATTAATAGAAGATATCAAAAAGGAGAGAAAGAAGTTAGTATATAACGAAAAAGTTTCTCCCTTTTCTTACATGGGATTCGAAAATCTCTATGGAAATATTATAATAAAACCAGAAGAATCTAAAAAAGCATTATTAGATCTAACAAAGGAAAGACTTCTTAACACGGAGCTTTATTTTAGATGTATGAGGTGTGGTTATAAAATAGGAAAATTAAAAGTAAGAGACTCAGAAGGTTTAGTTTGTCCTAATTGTGGTGCCAAATATATAGCTTGCTTTAAATTAAAGAAAGAAAAAGAGTATAATGATTTATTAGATAAGTATTTTTCAAAGAAAAAAATAAGTGAAGAAGAACAAACTAAATTAAACAATCTTAAAACGATTGGTAATCTTTTCTTAGGATATGATTATAAGGCTGCAATAGTAAGTGCAGCTTATGGAATTGGGCCTATAACTGCAAAACATATTCTTTCTTCCTATCTTACTAATGATGATAACTTTATAGAAAAGATAGTCGAAGCAGAAAGAAACTTTATAGAAACAAAAGACTTTTGGAATTAAGATTTTTCTAGTTCTTTTTTCAATTTTTCAATTAGCCTTACATTTTCTGGATCTTTGTTTCTGAGCAATGCTAAAGAGTAAGTAACCCAATCTCCTACATGTATTAAGTAAAATTCCCTTACAAAAAATGTAGATCCTTTAGCTTTTATTAACTTAAAGTTAACTTTAGTAAGATTTTGTGTTATACTAATTCTCTTTTCTATTCTTTGATCCAATCCGTCGTGTAAGCAAATAAAATAAAATAATCTTTTTCTATAGGTTTCCTTAAGTGCCATCGTATCATTATGATTAAGTTCTGAAAAGTTAGAAGAATATGCAATTACTTTTGCGTTTTCATTAAATTGAGTTTTCCATCTATAAGAAACTGAGAAATAAGGGGGCACTCCATATATAACAGGAATCTTCTTGCCTTCAAAGATTTCTTTTGCTATATTATCAAATTCATCATGATTTGAATCTAGTTCAGAAAGTAATTCATATAACTCATTTAATTGATTTTTATCGGAAACACCCAGCGTATTAAGTATAGGTATTGCCATGTAACCTAATGCAGCTCGAGGTTGAAAAGAAGAAGGTATTATTATTGAATCTTTAACTATTTCCTTAAGTTTTCCACCCGAAGTAATTGCTAAAACCTTAGCTCCTTTTTTAATAGCTTGTTCAGTACTACTTATAGTTTCCTCCGTATTTCCAGAATAGCTTACTGCAACAAATAAAGTAGAATTATCTACAAAGTTAGGTATATTATAATCGTTTATAACAACAACTGGTTTATTCGAATAGAGATCTTTAACTATATTTCCCACTATTCCAGATCCTCCCATTCCACTTATAACAATATTTTTAAAAGACTCCAAATTAACATCAAATTTTTTATCTTCAGAGAATTTAATTTGTTCCTTAAATTGCCTTATTTCTTCGATGTATTCCATAATCTGTAAAGATTTAATTTTATATATTTCTACTAATTTTATATATTTCTACTAATTTTTGAAACTACTCCTCCAAAACTATTAATTATATCTGAGTATTCCTCCGAAAAAACAAATATTATCCTACCATCTAATTTTTCAACTATTTCTTTCATTTCATCAAAACCTTTCTTAGTCACTAAAGCAACTTCTATATTTTCTAAGTTTTTATCAATATCCTTATATATCCAATTTTTGTCTATGTTTTTTAAAAAGTCTTCTATAAAAGGTTCCTCTTCACTATCTATAGTCCTTAAAAACTTTTGAAGCAAACCTTTCTTTACTAAGTATTTTAACGCACTTTCTGCATCGGGAACAGTTAAATAAATTGCCTTTATATCTTCTTTCAGCTTTGAATTGAATATATAATTACCGCAAATTATTACATTTTTCTCATTTTTTATAATTTCCATTATTTTTGATTTTAATTCATTATAATCGTTTAAATAAAATTCGCTTTCAAATATTTTTTTACGAGATAAAGGAGTAACTAAATAAGCAACTATAGTATCAATATCATAAGCAATAATTAGATATTTTTCATAGTGTTGAGTTTTTTTCATCAGATCTAATTGAGATAACAAAAGCCTTTTCTTTACAAGCAAAAACTTGCTTCTGATTCCTAATTTAATATGATGGTGCTTATGTAAAGGTACGTTTTTATCGGAGGAATAAATTATTTCTCCACTAACATTCACATGCTCTCCTATTGAAATATATTCTACTCTTATTCCAATCCTAGTTAATATAATCTCAACTTTATTTCCAATTTTGTTCTTTCTTCTTGATTTAGAATATAAAGTGTCTCCTTTCTCAATAAGAAAGTTTAGCGCGGAAATATCATCATAGCTATTTATAAGAATAGAAATCTTTATTTCCCCGCTTTCTCTCTTAATTTTAAACTTCATAAAATGAAAGAAATATAGCGATTAAAAAGACTAAAAATGATATTAAAACACCGATAATTCCAAAAGGAGCTCTATATTCAGATTTAGAAACTTTTCTTTCTTTTATCAAAGCAATTATTATAAATAAGGAAAGTAGAGAAATAAACACACCTCCAATTATAGAAATTATATAGGCAAATCGATTAAAGAAAATAACCAATAAAAATGGTATAATTCCGGAAAGAAAAGCAGTAATTTTTCTATCAATTTTAAAATCAAGAGTTAAAACATCTGCAAAAACTAAAGAAAGCGTCATTAATGGAGTTAAAAGAAGAAAAATTGTAAAAACAATTCCGAAATAATATAAATAGCCACTAAGATTAGTTGTAGCTACTTCTCCTACCTTGTTACCTAAATACCCATAAAACGCGAAAGAAAATAAAATGTATATTAAAAAAGAAATAATGTAAGAAATAAAAAGAACTTTATTGAAAGATTTTGGTGAACCTAGTTCTTCTCTTACTTCAGGAACTACTGAATTAGAAGTAAATGCAAATATAGAAACTCCCAAGGCTAGAAAAATAAATTTGTTATTAAAAGGAGAAAATTTAGGAATTCTAAAAACCAATAAAGAAATAAGAACAATTAAAAGCAACTTAATGATTAATATGTAAGTTTCCGATTTTTCAAGTGCTAAAAAATTACCGTAACTTATAATTATTGAAATAATTGCAAGAATGGCATAAATCACAATGTGATTAATAGGCAATACTGAAGAAATTCCAGCAAAATATGAAATTAATGCTCCAGCAACAGCGATTTCTTCTATTACTAAAATTAAAAATTTATATTTTTTGCCTAAAAACTTTGAAACTAAAGAAGGCAATTGTGCAATCTTTTTTTGAGAATAAGAAAGCTCTGCTACATAAGAAGTTACTAAAAATGATGAAAATGCTCCTAATATCAAGGTTATTATAAAAGCCAAAATTCCTACCTTAAATAAAATAAATGGTAAGGCTAAAATCCCTCCTCCAACAATTGTTCCTACAATTGTAGCTATAGCTTCTATTTCTCTGTTCATACACTTACTTCTCCTTGTGTGAAAACGATTCCGAGTGATGAATTAGTAGGTCTATAATAAAACAATATGTTGGCATAAGAAGTGTACTGATTAAATTTAAGTATGCAAAGATCTGTTCCACTTGCATTAACGTAGTTAAAAGTGCAGGTGTAATTTTTTAGGCCGGCAGAAGAAAAATTAATTATTTGAAAGTTAAAGCCATTAGAAGAAAATATTATGCTTAAAGTAGTACCGTTGAAATTATAATATTTTATATTAAAATTGTAGAAGCCTGAAAGAGAAAGAGGAGGAGTATAAGAAAAGAAATTTGAAACGATAGAAAGTGCTACTCCAATACCAGCGAGTGCTAAAATATATATTACTACATATTCTGTAGCTACCTGTGCAGTTAAAAATTTAAAATTCAGTCTTTGTTTATTAAGAATGTTCCCTAAACCTTTTTTATCAATTATTTTTTTCATATTTAGCAAATTTTCATCTTATAATTTGTTTAGTGTTTATAATTTTATAAATCAAAATTAAGGAAAAAACTAAATCTTTATATTTTCCTTATTATTGTTAATTCCATGAGAAACACAAATTGTATTTACATCAAGTTGTTTTATTTTTTCAATGCTATTTAAAAGTTCTGCCTTGTTTTCGTAGAATGGAGGTAAGACTAACTTCCCTTCAGCTCCGGCAAGTAAATCTCCTACTATAATTACTTTTTCTTCTGGAAAATAAAATGAAAGTGAATCATCAGTATGACCTGGCGTGCTAATTATTTGCATTTTAACGCCAAATTCTTCAGGTACATATCCTTCTTGAATAAGCATATCTACTTTAACAGGCTTTAATTTTGTTCGAAGTGAAAGTATTCTAAATAAACCTGCCATGGCCATAGATTTCGGATCGTGACCTTTAGGAAATCTAATTTTAGTGAGATAGGGAAGCCCTTTTTCATTTATTCCGACTAGTGCACCAGTTACCTGCTTAAGATCGTAAAGTGAACCTATATGATCTAAATGAGTATGAGTAATAAAAATATACTTTATTTGAGAAATCTCGAGTTGAATAGATGATAAAGCTATTTTAATTTTATTAAGGCTATTGCTGGGGCCAGTATCAAATAAAATTAGCCCTTTATCGCTTCTAAAAATAAAAGATTTTACGTATCCTAAATTGATTTCATAGAGTTTATCAGTTATTTTGCTTACTAAATCCATTATTATATTTTAATTTGTATATTAATAGAATAAAATTTAAGAAAGATTAAAGATAATCAAATAGTGGGCAAAGTCTTAGAAAATATAAGTAGAAATATATTTTGAGGGTAGTTTAATGTAGATAACCTAGTATTCAAAACAGAAGAATTTAAGGATAAAGTAACTTCTTCGTTAGGATTAATATAAACTATTGCCCAAACATAACTTTCATTATCACAAATATAAGTTGAGTATTCTAAACAGTCACCTATAAATTGTGCAGAACTGTTTTTTAATGAAAAACTAATTAACTGACCTAAAGTATTAACATGAACAGAAGAGAAGTAAGAAGTTGTATTAGAAATAGAAGAAAGTGTAGAGTAATTACCTACCAAATTATAATTGCTTAAAAAAGAAGCTTTAGGCAATGAATTGTTAATTCCTGAAGGAATTAGAACGTAAAGCGTTACAACATTATTATTAGAAGAAGGAAAGCCAGTAAATGCAGAATAAGAAATTATAAATAGCGCAATTATAATTATAGAAAACAAAAGCTTTCCTAATTTCATAAAATATAGTGCGAGCTAAAAATTAAAATAAATTTATTACAATTCACTTGTTTCTTGCAACAATTACGTATCCTATAGCACCAAGCGCAACTATTACTAGCAACCCAACTAAATATTGAATTTGGGCGAATCCTATAATTCCTAATATAACTAAAGTTATGAATATACCAGAAAGTAGCTTGCCCCAGCTCTTATTTCTATTTGCATAAGCCATGCCTGCACTCAAAAATGCAAATGCAAGCAATACTGACATTGAAGCAACTGATATTATAGGTAAAATTGCTCCAACATCACTTATGAAAGACGAAGTTGTTGAACTTAATGGCCCAGCAATTAGAGAAACTACAGGTAATAGAACTATAGGTATTCCTAACGAAAGTGATAACTTAAGATTTTCATTATCTGCAAGCGAAGCCGGAACTATTCCGTCTAATGCAAACATATGTAAAACTTTTGAGGAAGCATTAGAAAGTGCCACTACGCTCCCTAAAACCACTACAATGGAAAATATAGAAAAGAAAACTTCTACTGGATAGGAAATTACTTGACCAATAAAGTTAGGGAATAGCGAAAAGCCTAGGAAAGGATTTGAGGAGTTATAGTTGCCTAAACCAATAGCGAATATTTGAATTAATGTGTATACTACTATTCCGGTAAGAATTGAATACATAATAGCCTCTGCAACTATGTATCTTTTCTCATTAGGTCCTCTGAAAGTAAACGAACCTGTTTCGAAGCCTACAAAGCTAAAGAATAAAAGTATTATTCCTAATGACATGAAGGCAGCTTGCGGCAAGTTTATATAGTTAGAGTTACCATTTATAGCGTTAAGGAAAGGTTTTACACCTATCATTTTAACGGCAATAAATCCTGCTATTATTAGCGCAATAACGAATAATAATTTGATAATTCCCATGAAATTAAGTGTGAATTTTTCTCTTTTCATCGAAAGAACTGCCCAAGTTGCTATTAAGAATAACTCTACAAGAATCAATCCAACATAAACTCCGTAGCTACCAAAGAACTGAGATAGTTCTAATACTCCTACTTCTCCTGCAAGTATTACGATTAATATATAAGCTATTACAAGTAGAAATCCGAATATGAATGAGTATTCTTTGCTTACTTTTGTTCCTAAGTACTTATATGGATCTAATCCCTCAACAGCTTCTACTTCGTAAAGAATTGTTCCGATAACTAAAGCCAAAATTCCTACAAAAAGCACTAGAAATATCGAAAAAACGCCAACTAAATATGAAACTATTATAGGAACTACTATTACTCCTATTCCTATTATTGCTGAAAGATCGTGCCAATATAATTCTAATAAAGTATGAGAAGCAGGACCCTTATTCTTAGTTTCTCTAGGTAAAACAGACCTTTTGGCATTGCTCTTAGCCTTTTTCTGACCTTTCATAACTTATTAAATTTTAACTATATTTAAGCTTTTAGAAATTTTAAAGAAAAGAGTTACTAAATATTGTATTAAATATTGTGGATTGAAGGGGTAAAATAAATATAAAAAGAACCCAAAAACTAACACTCCTAGGGAAAAATAAATTAGTAATTAGAAAGTAAAGATTTTCCAGCCAATTTTTTATATTTAATTTCTAAATCAAAAACTTTTAACAATGAATTTATAAATTTGTTATAGTGAAATTCTCTATCGCTTTTTAAATATGAATTTATTGACAACATTAATTTCCGGGATTAATAAATATATTTTTAGAGAGTCTTATTGGGCCCGGAGGGATTTGAACCCTCAACCCACCGGTTAAGAGCCGGTTGCTCTACCGTGTTAAGCTACGGACCCCTACTGCATTTAATAATAATCTAAACTCTTTCTTAAAAGTTATGAAGAACATTATAATCAAAATGAAACCTATTGCTACGGCCAAATACAAGCCTTTGAAATAATCATTTATTAGCCAAATTAAAAGCACAAGAAAATAAAGAAATAATGCAAATACCTCTGTTGATTTAATTTTAGATTTAGATAAATGTATTAAAACTTGAATAAGTATAAAGGACACTACATACCAACCAATAAAGTTAGAAAGTGGAATTCCATAATAAAAATTAAATAGTTTTGTTTGCCAAAACCAGCCAAAGTTAGACATATAAGGATCCATTAAAAGATCAATAGAAACACTTAAGAAAGGGCTCAAAAAGCTATTCTGAATTATTAGAAATGATAGTGTAACAAAAGAAAACCACATGAATGGCACAGAAAAAGGTACTCCAAATAACTTAAATCCCAGGACATTTGAATAGTAGTATTTTCCGAAAGGTATTCCAAAGTTAACACCAAGAAACTCAAATAAAAAAGAAATAAAATAAATTACAAATAATTCGATTAAAGCAATCTTTATACCTTCTCTTCTATATAAAAGATAAAACGAAAAGAAAAATGTAAAAATAATTATACCGAATAAGAAAATCGAAGCAATTGCTAAGATAATTAAAATTGCAAGAATAAGTATATTTTTATTCATTCAAGGCTGAGAATTATTATATTCGTTATTATTTTTATGTTCTTCAGAATTTCCCTTCATTTCTTTTATGCTTCTTCTCAGTTCTTCCAGTTCGTTCTTAGTATTTCTGTAAGTTCTATAGAAAAAGAAGAAAGCTAAAATAATTACTGCAGCAACTCCGGCTCCTACTATTATGTATATAGTATATCCAGGTAATGATAAGGAAAATGGAGTAACTAAATTAGTAACTTTATTTTCAAGCCTCTGCATATACGGAAGCTTACAGATTGGAGCAACATTATTTATAGTATAACAAATATCCGCAGCGAGCACATTTGCAGCTGCTAACTCAAGGAATCCGTAACTCCCTATAGATGGATTTTGAATTGATTGTAATAGCTCCATCCTACTTCCATTAATTACTTGAGACTCTATAGGAGCAAGATCTACAATTGCTCCATCAAATACAAATTGATTGTTTATATCAAAGAAAGGAACGCCTCCAAACTGAAATCCCTTTATTCCAAATGGAGCAGGAGAATTAGAAAGTACACCAGAAGGCACTAAAACATTATTGTAAATTAAAGGACTTGCCTGAGCAATTCCTGATACATTGATTAAGAAAGATCCTCCTATTTCATCTATAGGCACCAACTGAACATATGGAGAAGAATAATATGCTCCTGTGAAAAACGGCTCTGGATTTTGATCCCCGTAAGGAGCGTTAGAAATGGCAGGTTTGTCTACTACATATTGATTAAATAACTCTTGTGAAAAATTAAAGGTATAAGTAGGGATATTACCATCTATCGTGGTAGATCTATCTAAGAAAAGTTTTGAGAAATTTCCAAAGCGTGAAAGTGCCAATATAATCGCAACTCTTTGCAAAGCACAAAAAGGGCAACCCTCTGCTCCTATAAATACAAATGTAGATTTTCCATTTTGTGTAAGTGTATTAATATTTGATTGTACTTTATAAGGAACAAGAACATAGAAGGGCGAAATATTTAAAATATAAAGCGTTAGTCCATTACTCTTGACTGGGACAACACTAAAATTACTAATGTATTGACCAACCTCAACGAACTGTTGATATGTATTAGTTAAATCATTCATTATAGTAGAATTCGCTAATTCACCAGTTTTTCCTTGAAAATAATATGCTGAGGAATTAGGAGGGTATGAAGAAGTAGTATAAGTTAGATGATTAGAAACAAAGCTAGGTTTAACATAGCTTAAGTTAATTAATAAACTTATGATAAGAATAACCCCAACCAATAGCGCAAATCTATCTTTCATATCTAATTTGCTAATTCTTTTATTTAAACACTCTGTGAACTTTTAAGATATTCAATAATTTCTTTAGCGTGCTTGTCTGGAGAAACTTTTGGAAATATCTTTTCTATCTTTCCGTTATTTACTATAAAAGTAACCCTTCTATCAGTTCCAAAAACACTAAGTATACCTAAAGTTTTAGATAATTGCTTATCATGATCACTTAAAAGAGTAAATGGTAAAGAATATTTCTCCTTGAATTTTTTATGTGATTCAATTGTATCTACGCTTACTCCGTATATTTCTACATTAAATGATTTTATTTCATTAATATTGTCTCTAAAATTACAAGCCTCCTTAGTACATCCTGGAGTATCGTCCTTAGGATAAAAATAAATTATTACTCGTTTGCCTTTTAAATCTGATAAGCTTACATAATTTCCTGCATCTGACATTAACTTAAAATCTGGAAAATCATCACCTTCTTTCACTTTCATAGTTTAATTCGCTTTACTTTTATAAAAAGCTTTGAGTCTTTAGAATTTTCTTTCAATGCAAATTTAAAGCATGGGCCTGGTGGGATTTGGACCCACGATCTCTCGATTATCAGTCGAGCGCTCTAACCGGGCTAAGCTACAGGCCCCTAATAATGAATAAAACAACTTAAATAATAATTTTCTTTTCAAGATTGATTGAATAAAGAAGGGTTTTCGATTAGTTCATTTGCTTTCTTTATAAATTCATTTATAGCATTTTCAAAACTAATGTCGGTCTTCCTTTTCTTACCAATAGGATTACAAAATGAAACTACTTCTTGAAATAGGAAAGGACTATTATAATTTAATTCTTTTAACTTTTGCGTGGCTTTCTTTAAGATTTGATCTGCCTGATTAAGAAGTTCTGCTCTTTCTTTTCTTACTTCAATAGCTTCTTTTAATGGCATATCTAAGAAAGAGTCAACTCTCTTGACTAAACTACTAAAAGCAGATCCGTAAAATCTAGGATTTGATTGATAAGCAATCCCTGCCGTTATATAACAAGCCAATTCTATAGAATCTAATATCATAGTATCAGTTTCCTTCATATCTGGATTTTGATTAAGAAAATCGTAATATACATTTAAAGCTACATACGATTTTTCCCTAAAGTTAGGTGCTTTTTCTACGTTAAATTCCATTAGTTTTAATCCGTATTCTTTTGGAATTATTATGCAAGGAATTTTTTGTATTCCCATTGTCTTTGCTGCAAGATATCTGTGTTGTCCGTCAACAATAATATAATTATCGTTCTCCTTAATACAAACTAACGCAGAAACAAAACCAGTTTTTCTAATGGAAGATATAAGCCTTTCTACAAGTTCTTTTGAAGGTTTTCTTTGATTTTTACTAATCTTTAATTTATCGATATCAATTAAAGAAAATGTTATGTCGTAATTATTTACGGGATCCTTATAATCGAATGCTTCCATAATTATTTATAAGATTTTTATAATTAAAATTTTTTTCATAAATTGTTTAACATTAATTGATAGCTTATAGAAAGCCAGTTTAAAAAATTAAATACTTTAAATATCTTCATCTGGTAAAGCATTTTCTTCTTTTTCTACATTTTTAACAGCGTAAGCTTTATCTAATTTTGCGTAATCAATAGGAATAATAGCTTTCACATTGCTTTTAGCAAATTGATTATTTGTAATTTCTCTTACTTTCACGTATCTAATTTTAGTAGGATTATTTTCTTGTGAAACATTCTTATTTATTTCCTTTATTTTAATTTTGATTACATTCTTAGAAAGGAAGAAATCAAGTACAAATAAAAATATTGTTAGTAAAGTAAGAAAAGTAATTATTTCGATTGAAATATTTTTAATAAGTTCCAAAGCTTTTAACTTTATAAGTGTTGAAATTGTAACTCCAAAGTCGCCTATAGTAGAATAAATTGCTGCTTTTGTTGCAATTTCTTTTATAATTTCTCTGCGCATAAGTTTTAAAGATTTAATTTATTTAAATTTAAGATTTAAATTTTATTAAACTCACAAAATATTTAAAATAGTTTTATAATACTTAATATACTATTTACATGCATAGTATATGTTTGATGTAGAAGAAATAAGAAAAGACTTTCCAATTCTAGGAAAAGAAATAAACGGGAAAAAATTAATATATTTTGATAATGCAGCAACAACTCAGAAACCAAGAGAAGTAATAGAGGGCATTAAATTCTTTTATGAAAATATAAATGCCAATCCTATAAGAAGTCTGCACTATTTAGCAGAAAAAGCTACAGAAGCTTATAATGAAGCAAGGAAAAAAGTAGCTGAATTCATAAATGCTTCTCCAGAAGAAATAGTATTTGTAAGAAATGCAACTGAAGGCATAAATTTAGTATCATTTGCTGTTCCTTTTAAAAAAGGAGATAGTATAGTTACTTCTTATCTAGAGCATCATTCAAATATTTTACCTTGGTTAAGACTGAAGGAAGAGGGAATAAATGTAGAGTTTGCAGATGTAGATGAAAATTATGATCTTAAAATGGAAATCTACGAAAATTTACCTGAAAATACTAAATTAGTCACAGTGACCCACGAATCTAATGTAAGCGGGACTATAAATGATGTAGAAAAAATAAGCAATCTTGTACATAAAAAGGGAGCTTTGTTTCTTGTAGATCTAGCTCAGTCTATACCTCACATGAAAATAGATATTAAGAAAATAGGTGCAGATTTTGCTGCTTTCTCTGGCCATAAAATGTTAGGGCCATTTGGGATAGGAGTTCTTTATATAAACAAAAGGATACACAATATTCTTAATCCATTTTTGGAAGGAGGAGAAATGATAAAAGATGTAAAATTAAATAGAATAGAATATGCAGACTTGCCTTATTTCTACGAAGCAGGTACTCAAAATATAGAAGGCGCTTTTGGTCTTGGAATAGCAATTGATTACCTTAACAAAATAGGAATGAATGAAATAGAAAACTATGAAGAAAAATTAAAGAAACACATGTTTGAAAGAATAAAAGAACTTAAAAAAGTTAAAGTATTTAGTGGAAAAAGTAAGAAATATGGAGCAATACTTTCATTTAATATAGAAGGTCTTCATCCTCACGATGTTGCTTATTTATTAGATAAAGAAGGAATTGCAATTAGATCAGGATTCCATTGTGCACAACCATTTATAGAAGATAAGTTAAAACAAAATGGAACAGCAAGAGCTTCTCTCTATTTCTACAATACAATAGAAGAAATAGATAAATTTATTGAAGTATTAAAAGAAATTGAAAGAAAAGTATGACAGATTACTTTCAATTATTAGAAGAATATAGAAACCCTAAAAATAGAGGAACAATAGAAAATGCAGATATCGTAATAGAAGGATATTCAACTTCTTGCGGAGATAAATTTTCTTTTTATAT
>JAPDLT010000006.1 GCA_025920435.1 Candidatus Rehaiarchaeum fermentans | reverse complement strand
AATGAAGTAAATCCAGTTACTGTTGATGAAGTAGAAGGAGAAAATACTCCCAGAGAAATAAGAATTGCAGCAACAATTGCTATAATTAAGAATGCCCAACCGTATGTCATTAGATATTCTGTTGCTGACTGTGATCTACGAGAATATAAATTCATGATGAATAAATTAGAAAGGAGTATTTAAAGATTGTGAAAGGAAGATTAAAGAGGAAAAGCGCTCGGGGTGGGATTTGAACCCACAAGGGAAAAACCCACACGCTTTCAGTAAAAAACTCCAGGCGTGCGCGCTACCAGGTTACGCGACCCGAGCTTGAACACATTGAATAATTTACATTTAGCTTAAATATATTTTTGAAATCTCTGGAAATATTAGTTCTCCTAATTCTTCGTCAATACCTATTGCTTTAAAGTTTAGTATTTCTTCTTTATTCAAAAAAGGCGAATTATATTCATTGGTAACATTTATAGGAGTGCCTTCTGAAATTGGTGAAAAAGCAGGTAAAATTATTAAGTTAGTAGATTTAAACTTGCCGTAAACAATTGCAGGTAATTTTACATGATCAAATCCTTTTCTTAATAATATAACTGGCTCTTCGTGACCTATTATAATTGTATGTATAGAATTATTAAAATCAATCATCTTGTGACCATGAGTAAAAAGAAAACCGCTTTCTTCGTAGTATTCTAATAAAGCATATTTATTTTTCAGTAACGAAACTAAAAAGTTATCGTGATTACCTCTTATAATTATTATTTCTTTAAATAATTCCTCTGCTCTTTTTAGAAAAGCATTTATTTCTCTAGATTCCTGCCGATTTAACTCACTAAACTCGTGCTTTAAATCTCCATTTATTAAAAGTCTACTTGCTTTCACCTTATTTTTTATGCTTTCCAGTTGTTTTATTTCTTTTTCTAATTGTTTTTGAGGAGCATACATTTGAAGTTCCTTTGCTAAGTAAAGTTCCTCCCCTAACTGTAAATCAGATATAGCTATTAAATCTAAATCTTTGATAAATATGCATTTTTCACCCGGAACTGAGTATATGCCTTTCAAGAATTCCATTTGCTTAATCCTCTAATTAGTTCATTGTAAAGCTTTTGAATTAAGGACCTTCTATCTTCAAGTAATACTACATCAGATGAACCTAAAGTAATAATATTAAATGAAAATGGACTTGCAAAACTTAATCTTGGACAAAGTTTAAATGAGAACTTAGAAGAGTTGATTCCTTCTATGAATTCTTTTGCGTGAACTATATCCATATAATCATTTAGAATCTCTCTAAAGGTTTCCTTTAATACAGGAAGATCCTCAATTTCTAGTGCTAATTTTAAAATTTTATCTGCGTTCATTTGTTGTTTTTCCACCCTTATTTGATATCCTTTATAATTTCTAAGTATCATAAAGGATCTCGCAGCAACCTGTCTAAATTTCAGCTTAAATAATTCTGTATTAACTATCGATTTTTCAACGCTTTCTTGAAGGTTTTCGGGATTAACTAGATTTACGATTTTATTTAAAGGATAATCTAAATCTTCAATAGCTAAAAGAAAACCATTGTCATTAACTTGTATTCCAACTGAACTATTAATTTCCTTCGATAAAATATAAGCATAAGCCCTTGCTAAAGTATCATTAACTTTTCTTCCAAGCAGTGTATGAAATATTATATTTCTTTTGCCATCCTTTTCATAGTCCTCTACAAGAAATTCATTTTCTTTAAGTTTCCCAACTGTTTTATCCAAAAATTTTCTTTGATATTTAATATATAGTTTTATCGCATTTTTGGCAAAGGAATTTAAAGGAAATTCCTGAAGCAATTTATCTATATTTTTAGAATATAGAAGCTTATATCTATAATAATTAACCCATTTTGCTAATTCATAATTCAAGGGAAGTTCTTCGGAAAACCAAGAAGGTACTGTAGGTCTTTGCCCCTTTGCTTCTTCAACTAAAACCTTTGAGCCTTTTCTCTTTATGAAACTATAAACTTTTCCTGCTAAAACGAATTTATCATTTGGTAATAACCTTTGAACAAAATCTTCTTCTAAAGTACCTACAAACTTCTTATCATCGTATACTTTAATTTTAGTCTCATCTGGAATAGTTCCAGAGTTGAGAAAGTAAATAATTCTTGCGTTTCCCTTTCTACCAAAGAAATAATTAGAACCTTCTTCTTCAGTTATGTTTTCTATGTTAAATATTCGATTCAAATTTTTATCATAAAGAGCTATTTTGCTATACACATTTCTTTCTTCTAAGCTATGATACTGACCAATTAAATATTTAATTACTGAAATGTAGTCTCCCCAGGATAAAGAAGAAAAAGGATAAGCTCTCTTTATTATATCATAAGCTTCCTTTAAGTTATATCTTTTTTCTAGGCTCATTCCTACAATGTGTTGTGCTAATACATCAAGTGGGTTCTTTATGATAGATATAGGATCAATGAATTGATCCTGCGCTTTTTTACACATCACGCTATCCTCAATCAAATCATCTACATTTTCACAAATCAAAATTCCTTTTGATACTTCATTAAGTCTATGACCAGACCTTCCTATTCTCTGAAGCAATCTGGAAACACTTTTAGGACTTCCTAACTGTATTACTTCATCAATGTATCCTATATCTATTCCTAGCTCTAAAGATGTTGAGCTAACAACTGCTTTTAACTTACCTTCCTTTAACTTATTTTCCAAATCTAATCTAAAATCTCTACTTACAGAAGAATGATGAACTCCTAGATTATCTTCATTCAAAATATTTGGAAAATACTTCTTTAGATTAGATGAAACTCTTTCTGCGCCGCTCCTTGTATTTGTAAAAATTAAAGTAGTTCTATTTTTCTTTATTCTTTCTACAATTAATTTATAACTTTCCTTCATTATCTTTTCCTCTTTCTCATAAACTAAGTCTTTAACTGGAGAATAAACTGAAAAAGTAATTTTCTTATCAAATCTTGCATCTATAATTTTACAATTTCTATTACCTACTAAAAACTTAGCAACTTCTTCTAATGGAGAAACTGTAGCACTTAAACCTATTCTAACGAAATTAGGAGAAATTTGTTCAAGTCTTTCTAAACTCAACGTTAAATGAGCTCCACGCTTAGATTCTGCAAGAGAATGTATTTCGTCAACTACTACCCATCTTACTTTATTTAAATTTTCTCTGAATTTAAATGAAGAAAGCATAATACTTAAGGATTCGGGAGTTGTACAAAGAATTTTAGGAGGGTTCCTTAATTGTTTACTTTTTTCTCCAGATTTCACGTCACTACTTCTTATTCCTACATTTACATCATCATAATCAAGACCTTCTTTCTTAGCGAGGGCCTTTATTTCATTTAAAGGAGAAATAAGATTTTTAGTAACATCATTGATCAAAGCCTTCAAAGGAGAAACATATATACAATAAACTCCTTTTTCTAGCTTTTTTTGTTTTGATAAAGAAAATAATTCACTAATTATTCCTAAAAATGCTGCCAATGTCTTTCCTGAGCCTGTAGGAGCAGTAACAAGTACGTTATTATTTTCAAGTATTTCTTTTATTGCTTTCTCTTGCGCAGGAGTAAATGCTTTAAATTTACTGAAAAACCATTTTTTTGTTATTTCTTCGATCATCCTGACATCATTTGCATTTTAAGTAGACGAGCAATTTCTACAGAAAATTCAAGTGGGATATTATTTAATATATCTTCCACAAACCCTAAAACAAGTAAGGATTTAGCATCTTCTTCATTCATGCCTCTTGCCATTAAGTAATTTAATTTTTCTTGCGAAATAGAACCAGTATAAGCTTCGTGGTGTAATTCTGTAGTATCGTTTCTTATTTCATTATGAGGAATTGTTATGGCTTTTGATTCTTTAGAAGAAAGTAAAGAATCGCATTGTGAATATATTATAGAATTATAGGAATTAGGAGAAACATTTATTAGGCTCCTGTATACTGATACTCCATTTCCTATGCTTATTGATTTAGAAAGCAATTTTGCTCGATTATTGCTCCCACTCATTAATACTTTTGCTCCCGTATCTTTCCACGTATTTGGAGGGGCTATTGTTAAGTTTATATTTATTGTATAGGAATTATCCCCTCTCATGTAAGAAGCAGGATATAGCATAGAAACTTTAGAACCTAAAGTAGCTTCTATCCATTCCATATATGCATTTGATTTAACAATTGCTCTCTTAGTTGTTAAATTATATACATTTTTGCTCCAATTCTCTACAGAAATAAACTTAACTTTTGCATTATCTTCAACGTATACCTCTACTACTCCTGCATGAAGGGCCTTTTCTCCTTTTGTAAAGTGAGGAGCAGAACATCCTTCGATATATGTTAATTCACTTCCTTTATCGGCAACAATTATAGTATGTTCAAATTGCCCTGATTGAGAAGAATTAATCCTAAAGTAACTTTGCAAAGGTAAATTAACCTTAACTCCAGGAGGGACATATAGAAATGTCCCTCCCGACCAAACAGCTCCATGAAGTGCAGCAAGCTTATTATCAGAAGGAGGAATAGCTTTCATAAAATACTTTTTAACTAATTCAGGATATTCCTTAATTGCTGTATCTATATCGGTAAAAATTATTCCTTTATCTTTTAGAGAAGACCTTATTTTAGAGATAACTGGCATTGAATCGTAAGTTGCTACAACACCTGCTAAGTACTTTCTTTCCACTTCTGGAATCTTCAACGCTTCATAAGTATTTTTAATTTCTTCTGGCAGATCTTCCCAATTTTCTGATTTTGATGAATCAGGAGCAAGAAAATAAGTAAATGAGGAAAAGTCTAAATCCTTAGATAAGTATGGATATCCCCAATCAGGTGTCTCTTTTTTAGAAAATTCGTGATAAGAATTAAGTCTTAAATCTAGCATCCACTTTGGTTCTTCCTTTATTTCACTAATTTCTCTTACTAATTCTTCACTTATTCCTGGAGCAAGTACATATTTATATTTGACCATATCCTTCCTTCACTATTCTTTCTAATTCTTCTTTATCAATTTCTCTTATATTTTTGTCTTTTAATAGTAATATACGATTAATTTTAAGCATACTTATTGTTGAATAATTATGAGTTACAATAATAGCTGAAAACTTATTTGAGTTTATTACTTGAGTAAATGTTTTAAGCAATGAAAAATCTACTCCTGCATCAAATTCATCAATTAAAGCTAGTTTTGGTGAAGAAACAAGCATTTGAAGCATTTCTACCGTTTTTCTTTCTCCTCCAGATAAAGATTTGTTTATTTCTCTGTTTAAAAATTCCTTACTTAAATTTAACATTTTTAATGCTTCCTCTATTTTTTCTTCAGAAGAAATAAGCTTTAATAGCCTACCTATTCTAACATTTATTTCTTCTGTATCTTGAAAAAGAAGAAATATTCCTCTCTTAAATCTTTCGTTTATAGGGAGCGAAGTTATATCTTCCTTGTTAAAAATAATTTTACCAACAACGCTATAAGGTGGAAAGCCCATTAATGACTTAAGAAATGCAGTCTTACCTATTCCATTTGGCCCTAAAAGAAGACACTTTTCATCTTCATTTATTTTTATGTTTACGTCTGCTAAAATCTCCCTCTCTCCAATTTTCAAACCAAAATTCTCAAGCTCTAACATTTTTAGATTTCTTTCTGTAAAACACAGAGATTACATAAATAAAGACAATTAAAGATAAACCTATAGAAATTAAAGGAAATACTAAAATAAATATTCCTGAAATTATTAAGTAAGAAAGCAAAAGCAAGAATCCTACTGGCTTTCCAAATACTAACTTAGGGCCAATTAAATTAGAGGAAACTGGTAATGAAGAAATTAAAAATGAAATATATGCACCTAAGCCTAAGTATCTAAGCCCTAAATAAGAAAATATCGAAAAAAGAAGTAATGAAAGAGAAACGAAATTTAAGTATATGTAAAATTCTTCTTCATGTGTGTACTTAATTGATTTAAGTATTTTAAGAGGTTCAAAAGAAAATAAAGGTAAAATAAAGACTGGGGCGTAAACATTTAAAAGACCTAAAACTAAGGTTATGACAATTGAAAAAACAAGTAATTGAACATTTAGTGAAATATTTAAATTTATTTTATAGAGTTTTGAGATAAAAAGAGAAGAAACAAATAAAGAAAAATAAGAAACTGAAAAATAAATTAAAAAATTATCAAAAGAGTAAGTAAGCAATGAAATTAGCACGATAGGAATACCTAAAATTATTGCAAGATTTATTTCTTTTTCCATAATAACTTATGCAATAAGAAAAGCAATACAATAACTATTAAAAGGACGATAACGTAATAAAGAGTATTTGGATAAATATTCACCGAATTAGAGTTGTAAGGATTAAATGAAGAATTTATAAATTCATACTTATCTGATGAGTTAAGATAAGATAATTTTAAGTTAGAAAAAGAAATTTGTGAAGGCAACTTAACTGTATAATTTCCACTTTTATTTACTATTGTAGAATTTGTATAATTAAAATAAGATCCGTAACTGTATATTAGTCCACTTATATTTAGCCTCGTATTAATGCTTCCATTATAAAATATTTCGAAAATATAGTAATTACCTGTAGTATTTTTGATATTAAAAATGTGAAGCACTTTTAATGAAAATTTTGTAGAAGGATAAGAAAATTCGCAAACTTTTGAAAATGTATAGTTTTCAAATGCATAATAAATAGTTATATTACTTATTCCTTTTTCTAAATTCAGAACTAATTCTTTATTAGGAAATAATGGATAAATTGAGGAAGAGTTATAATTAGGAATATAAATTTCTAAAGGAGTATTTCCATTATCAATTAAAGTAACATTAAAAGAAGACTTATTTCCAAAAAGATAAACGTTTCCACAACCAATTACTTGGAGATTTTCTTCAGGTCTTACGTAAAGACTTCCTCCATTAATGGAATAGTTTACTCCAGTAATATTAAGTGAAACGTTATATTTACCAAAAAGCACATTGCTTATATTTACTTTTCCAAGAATAGACTTATGACCTTCCCCAGAAAAATGAAATATTGAAGGGCCTATCAATGAAATAGTATAATTATAATTATTAAGTGAAGAGTTTATAAAAAAGTAAAGAAATTGATTCTCTGAAAGCGAATTATTTAGTGAAATAAAATAAACAAATAATAGGCCTGCAAATTCAATCATTTATACTTTATGAGTTTTTATTATTTCTAATGCTTTAGCCTTGCTATCAAATCCTGTAAACTTAACCCACTTGCCCTTTTCTAATTCTTTATAGTGCTCGAAAAAATGCTTTATCTTATCCTTTATTAATTGTGGTACATCCTGGATTTCTTTATATTGTATATAAGGATCAACTTTTTCTACTGGAACAGCTATTATTTTATAATCAACACCTTCTTCATCTTCCATTAAACCTAAACCAATAGCTTTGCACTTTATTGCAACGCCAGTATTAACTGGAAGAGAAGATATAACTAATACATCTAAAGGATCACCATCTTCTCCTTTAGTTCCTGGAATAAATCCATAATTAAATGGATAAACCATAGAGGTATAAAGAAAACGATCGGCAACCATGCCTATTCCTTCTTTATATTCATATTTTATGCTAGAGCCCATCGGTATTTCTATTATTGAATAAAATGTTTCGGGAAAATCATCTGTCTGGCTCATATAATGATAGATATTTTTTCTTTATATAATTAACCGTTAGCTCTTTCCCAATTATCCTTGCCTAAATATATAAGTGCTAAGTATGGTGCAATTGCTTGTATTAAGATGGAAATAGAAGCTAGATGGATCTTAGAGTGAGAATTCTTTAGTAACAAAGATAAAATAACTATAATCCATATAGAAGTAGATAAGTATTCTACTGCCTTTATTAAAAATAAATGATTTGAACTAAATAAATAAATATGCATTAAGAATAAAATAAATTTTCCATCCAATCCATGTGATAAAATTAAATGTGAAAAAATTAAAGAAAATTTCACCAAGGATAAAAAAATAGAAAATGGAGTAAGAAATAAAAGAGTTAGAGAAATTCCTATAACAAGTGAAAATAAAATACCGCGTTCTCTATCCTTGCCTGAAGAAATAAGCGAAAAATTATTTAAAATATAGGATTTATTCCATCTCACTACCTGCTTTAAAAACTTTTTCCAATTGGTCGGGATATCAGTATAAATTTTTACATCTTTAGCGAGAACAGCATCATAACCTGAAGAAATTAGATAGTTAGGCAGTTCTTTATCATCTCCTATATTTCTACTTGATATTTCATCAAATGCTTTTTTAACGATATCAGTTCTGTATATTGCGAAGTTTCCATTTAATATTTGGGACTTGTTAAGCAAAGAAGAACCATAGTTTATAAAATCACTCAATCTATAATAGAAATTTGAATAAAAATAAGAAGGTTTTTTACTTTTAATTGGAAATATTCTTCCAGAAACTCCTCCTACTTTTTCGGAGAAATAACTGATTGCTTTTTTAATGTCTTCAATACTTACAATAGAATCGCTATCTAAAAACCCTACTAATTCAGTATCAACAAGTTCTAATCCTTTCTTAAGGTTTTCCTTCTTACTTCCTATGTTGTATATATACGGTTTAACTCTTGCATCACCTACAAAGTAAAACTTTATTTTATTATTGTAGGTTTTTTTAATTCTTTCTAGATTTTCTTTTTTTTCATTTCTTACAGGGATTATTAGAGTTAAGTCTTTTAAATCGTATTTTGAAGAGTGCTCGATTTTAATAAAATTATTTCTTAAATTATTGATGATAAGTATAACTATATAGATTAAGAAAAATAAAGATACTAGAAAAGAGGTTCTATTACTTAAAAAGTAAATGAGCCAAAAGGGATGCATTATTATTTTAATTTTCTATATTAGAATATTTTACTCAATATTCTATCTTCTCTATTTCTAATTTCCAGTTCTTTCTCCAACCGGTTTTTGGAACTCCTATCCAATCTTTGTACTTCAATAATCTGTTTTCTCCGAATCTTATAACATCATTTATGATATCTTTCAATGCACTTTCAAAAGTATATTCAAATTTTACACCTAGGTTTTTCAATATTGAATTTTCAGGCTCGTAATAATGATCACTCTTTTCTACTCTAGGATTTTCCTTTAAGTATGCTACAGGTACTCTATAATCATAATTTTGAATAAAGAAATCTTGTATTTTTTGTCTTATATAAGTAGAATCTAGTACTTCGTGAAATTGATTAACTACTCTAAAATTATTTTCATTAGGAGGATTATTAATTAAGCTTTCTAACGAATTAATACTATCTTGAAGAGAAATATATCCGCGTTTAGTCCTTGCGTTTCTTTCATATATTGGTAATTTTTCTTTTGTTTTAAGATAATTTAAATAACTAAGGGAAGCCCTTGCTGCTAATAAGTTTATAATTGTCCCAAACGTTTCACCAGCGTCGTATCTTGTTAACAAAGATTTATCTACTTCATTATCTAAAATCATGTCAAAAGTCCTACTTCCATATACAGGTCCTTGATTAATATCAGTGATTTTTAATCCCCAAAGATTTGCAGCATACAATAAATTATGACTATCGTGTACTTTAGTCCAATGATACCAAGAACCTGCATATTTCGGTACTGGCATTAAGTCACTCCTTCCTTTATAAGTTATTTCAATATAGGCGCTTTCTGGTATTTGATAATTAGGGGTACCATATTCTCCCATTGTGCCCATCTTCACAATGTGAATATCTGGATCAGTACTAAGAACTGCATAAATAAGCCTCATTGTTCCTATTATGTTATTTTGCATTGTGTATATTGCTTCTTCTTCACCTCTCATCGAATAAGGAGCCGCTCTTTGTTCTGCAAAGTGAACAATAGTATCTGGTTTAAATTCCTCTATCGCGCTTTTAATTACATTTTCCTTTGTTATATCTGCTCTCTTAAATGAAAAATCACCTAACTCTTTAAGTTTTTTATCCCTCGCTAAAGGGGAAGGTATTGGAAATATGCTTTCTTCGCCTATTTTGCTAGTTATTCTCCGTGTTGATAAATTATCTATTCCTAAAACTGTGTGTCCTCTTTTAATTAGCCTAAGAGTAAGTGGAAAGCCCAAGTAACCATCCGATCCTAACACCATTATTCTTCTTTTATCCATTTACGATTATTTTACTACCTATATTTATACTTTTAGAAAGATATAAATATAAGTTTTAACTATTCGTAGAATAGAGAACATTTATGGAGGGATTAATAATAGCAAGAGGAAAAGGAAGCAGAATGAAATATTTTTCAGTATTTGTGCCTAAAATACTTTTTCCATTGGTAACTGTAGAAGAAAGAGCGCTAGTATTAAGACCGATGTTAGATTTTATATTAAAAAGATTTGAATATATTGGAGTAGAAAAAACTACAGTTCTTACTACTGAAGATTCTAAGCTAGTAGAAGATTATTGTGTTAAAGCGAAACTTGAAAAAGTATATGTTTACTTTGCACCATATGATGTAAAGCCTAGAGGATTTGGAGGTTCATTGCTGTTAGCAAAAGGAATTATAAACTCCGACTTTATATTGAGTGCAGACGATAATCTTTTTGATCCTAAAATATACAAAATGGGAAGAGAGCTATTTGAAAAGGAAGGCGCAGATGCTCTACTTATAGTTCATCGTGTTTCAGATCCTTCAAAATATGGAGTAATAGTGGGAAACTTAATTGGAAAATATAATGGATTAAACGAATATGAAGTTAAAGAAATAGTTGAAAAACCTAAACAATATATTTCAGATATAGCTTCTTCTGCAGTTTACTTTTTTAAACCAACTGTCTTCGAGGCGTTAAGTAAAATAAATGAAAATCAAAGAGAGATAATAGAAATACCAGAAGCAATTAGTCATATGATAAAAAATGGAAGAAAAGTAATTGCGTTAGAAAGTAAAATCCCATGGTTAAATACAGGAGAAGTTGATCATTACATTATTGCATTAGAAACTACTTACAAAATGGCATTAAAGAAATTGAAAAAATTACAATTATTAGGATGAAAGTGCTTCCTCAAATATTTTCTTCAATTTCTTATTCCTTTGATAAATAGAAAATTTGCCCCTCCTTATTAATTCAAGATTATATTTTCCCATTTTTTCTCTCTCTTTTTCATTTTCTATCAAATATTTTAACTTTTCATAAAGGTCTTTCTCTACCTTTTCATTCGTATAGTAATGTAAATCTACCTTTATTTCTCTATATTTACCATTTTCATCCCATTGTGAAAACGGTAAATCTACTAAAAATCCATTAACATAATTTTCTACTTTTTCTCGATTAAAAATGATATTTGAAAGAACTAATGGAACCCCTGCCATCATTGCATCATAAGTTACATTTCCTACAGTATCAACAAAGGATAAGTAAACAAAAATATCAGTCAAACTCCAGAAATCGTGATACGGCCCGGATTCAATGCTTGAAGTATTATTTATTAAAATACCGTACTTTTTAATTTCTTTTTGATCTTCGGGAAGCAAGTTCTTAGTAAGAACTAGTAACTTTACATCATAGTGTTTTCTTAATTTTTTAACTACATTAAATAAAATTCTAAATCCTCTAGAATAAACATCGCCTACATTTGCTATAGAAATATTTATCCCTTCATGAGGTTTCTTTTCTATTTTATGATAAATTGGTACTTGATACACATAGTCTATTTTATCACTAAGATCAGGAAATTCTTTTTTGGTTATTTCTGATGCCGCCTTGCTTACCATTATAATTTTTTTAGCATATTTTCTAGAAAGCAATTTATTAATCCAAAATTTTTGCCTAAAACCATAGTTTTCGCTCTTTAATCCTACAAACGAATAAAAATGCTCTCCTTCCACTATAAATGGTTTCATATTTAATGGGATTATACCTCGTGTAGAATATATAAGATCGCAATCGTAAGCATCTTTATAGTAAAATACGCGCGGTATTCCTAAGTATTTAATCACATAATTAGAAATAGTTCTAAGAAAATTCTTATTTCGTGAATTATAATATTTAGCAACTCCGTAATCACCCTTTATTTTATAATAAAATCCTTGTGGGGGTTTTTTAACTAATGAATAATACCTTGGATGAGCACCGACTTCTAAATATATTTTTTTCATAGTGTTTCGAATGCGTGCTTTATTCGATCTGGAACGTCTGTAATTATAGCATTTACTCCTTGCTCTCTTAGCTTTAAAGCTAACCTTTCATCATTAACTGTCCAAACAAAGACCTCTAAATTTAAAGAATTAGCTAAAGTAATTACTTCTTCGTTAAATATTTTATAGTTAGGTTTAATCACAGATAAATTATATTTCTTAGCAATATAAGAAATATCAATTTTATTGCTAAACCAAAATCCTTTATTTATTTCCAGATCTTTAAGCTCATTTAGAATGTTTAGATAGCCAGTTACAAATAAAACCTTATCAGTTAGATTTAATTTTTTCACAATGTTTAATAGTTCATGGGAAATATTAACGTCTTTAATGTCCAAAATAATTATCTTGAAGTCTCTACTTAGTTCTAATGCATCCTCTACTTCAAGAATTTCATTATCAAAATCTTTAAGTGAGTTTATATCCATTTCACTTATAAATTTTTTGCTCCCTTTTTGATAGATATAACTATCATGAAAACAAATGAGTTTTTTATCTAGAGTAGTCCTAATGTCTAGTTCAACTCCATCAGCGCCAAACTTTCTCGCAATAATTATTGATTTACTAGTATTTCCTTTAACGTATGCACTTGCCCCACGATGAGCTATAACTAAACACTCTTTCATTTCACAATTTTATTGAGGACAAAGTACTAAATGGATTATTTAATATTTGAGCTAATATTACGGACAATGAAGCATTAGTAAACAATAAAAATAACAGATAAATAGCAACTACAATTATAAAATTAAAAACTGATTCTGCACTTAATAAATTTGAAAAGAAATAAGAAGGAAAGTAAAATGTAGATCTTCTTCCAAGAATTAATCTTGCCATACTCATTATTACAATCAAAACCCAAATGCCCACAGTAAAATTATTATTAAAAACAACTGGGTGCCCAAACTTTAAGAAAATAGAAGCTAATGAAATTATTGCTCCTAATGGTGAAAGCATAGCTCCAAATTCTTGAAGTGCTTCTGAATAGAAACTTACAAAAATTCCTACCCCAGATAATATAGCTCCTATTAAGAGAGGAATATATAATTCATAAGGAGAAAGCAACTCTACTACTAAGAAAAGCACGAAAAAACTTGCAACTTGAATAATTATAGAAATTTTAGTAAAATAGTAAACTAAAACTAGAAAAATAATTATAAGGAGAGAAAATAAAATTGATCCTTTTCTAAGAGTTACCATTAAGTTTATTTATCTGTTCAATAATAAGCTTTTCATACTTTTCTTTTTCACCTTCTTTATACTTTAAACGAGGCCATAGGAAATGTTTTAATCCATCATTATGTTTTCTCGGTATTATATGAAAGTGTAAGTGTGGAACACTTTGACTTACAATATTATTTTGAACGATTAAAATACCGTCACTCGAGGTAGCATTTTTAACTGCTTGAGATATTAAAGAAAGAGAATGGGCAAGATCTTTAGCGGCTTCACCTTTCAGATCAAATATAGTTTCTATATGATCATTAGGAACTAAGAGTGTATGCCCATAAAAAACAGGACTTTTATCTAAAAATGCTGAAAAGTATGTTGAAGAATAAACTAAACCAATTCTTTCTTTTACCAATTTACAAAAAGGACATTCCATTAATTTTAAGATCTTTAATTTAAAAATCCTTTAAATAGTATAATTAAATTCGGAGCTTGCATGTGCGTCTCTATCTCCTTGTACAAATAATTTGTAAGTTCCGTTTATCGGTACAAGTGTAATTATTCCTCCACCCTGAGTTATAATTCCATTAAATGACAATTTAACTACTTGCCCAGGTAGTAAATCGTAACCAAATTTAATAAATGAATTATTCACACAGCTAGGCACATAGTTATTATCTTCAGATTCTATACTACAGGTAAAGTTAACAAGAGAGGAATTAGGTATTTCAAGGTCTTCAATCTTGAAAGAACCAGTGAAAGGAATTCTTAATGAACCATTACTGAGTACGAAGAAATTAACAACACTGTATTTTGAAAATTCCGATAATAACTCATTTATTCTTTCTAATCTCTTTTCTAAATTGTATTTCAAGCTTAGTAACTTAGAAATTTGAGTCAGATTGGAAAGATTTATGTGCCTAATCTGGATTGGCATTGAATTAGAAATATTAAATCCTAGTGCATTGCTTAGATTACTAATTATTGAAGAATTGAACGTAAAGTTAAACAATCCGGAAAAATGTCCTGCAGGATCGTTACTTAAGTTACTATCATTTCCTTCCCTTTCAATTTCGTTTACAGTGGAATTCAAAAGCCGTTCTTCATCACTAACTTCTTGTGGTTTTGGAAGAATTGCTTTTTTACCTATCATCATTTCGAAAGGCCCTTTTAGCAAAACGTGAAATAGATTAACTGATACATTTCCATTATTCTTTACATACAAGATAAATGAAGTAGCATTTCCACTAACTTTTAACGTTGAATTTACTACTGAAATATTACCCCTTAATTCTTCTATTCTATCCTTTACACTTGTAGGTAATATTCCGTTGCTTATCTTACTGTTAAGTATAACCCCTACTCCTGAAGGAATCAGAACATATATAGTTGAATTACTTCCGTAAAGAGGGGTTACTGAAGGCAATATATCTAGCACTATCGAACCATTCTTACTAAGAGCCTGATTAACTGGGAAATTAACTGAAGGAGGTATTTCAATAGGATAGGTTACTTGATTTATAGTTATAGTTGCCTTCGTCAGATTAAGTATTACATTTTTGATGGTAAGATTAGCGGGTAAAGATAGATTAGTTATTATTTGCGTTAAGTTAACTAAATTGATCAAATTTAATGAGCCAGAAACGCTATAAGTGAAATTTCCCTTGCTAGTTTCTAAATTTATGCCACTATAATAAAGTATAACTGAAGAAGTATTGGGAGGAACCTGTAAAGGATCAGTTATAGCTAGAGGATAAGAAGAATAACTAGAAGGATAGGTGTAATTATAAATTTTGCTAGTATAACTTCTTATTAAAGAACTGTGAGTATAGGCATAGTATCCTGCAGCAATAACTACAACTATCAACAAGATTACAGGTATTATTAATTTACTCATGTATCTATATTTAGTTAGCTATTTAAAAGCTTTTCGATTTAAAATCTTTTGTATGTATGCAAAATTTATTCACTGGAAAGATACTTCCTTCCCAAGATGAAATCTAAAAATAAAAATATAATTGCATAAACTAACAAGAAAATTAAATAGTTTAAATTAAAAGAATAGCCTAAAAACGCATTTCTTATTAAATCTACTGAATATGTTAAAGGATTAAACTTACTCAGGAGTTCTAACCAAGAAGGGAAAAGATTAGATGGAAAAATTGCAGTGCTCGAAAACATTAAAGGAAATAATATTAGGCTAGAAATAACCCCAGGCGCTTGTAAATCAGAAGTTTTAAGCGTAAGCAAAAGAAAAACTGAAGAGAAAGTAATTCCTAAAAGAACAACAGAAGCAATCATTATTAAAACAGAACTTAATGAAAAGTCTATAGAAGCGCCCATCGCTATTCCTATTATTAAAACAATCGGGACTTCTATAAGCCCACGAGTTAATCCTCCTAAGAGCTTACTAAATAAAGGAACTTCTCCATTTACGGGAGCAACCATTATCCTTCTTAAATAACCATATCTTTTATCTTGAATTAAACTCATTGAAGCGAACATTCCTACAAAAAGCATAACTAAAGATAGAACCCCTGGCAAGATAAAAGAAAGATAATTACTAGTCTTGAAAAGTTCTTGAGTTAGAGCTGTAGGCAATCTTCCTAAACTACTACCAAAGAAAACTAACCACATTAAAGGCTGAATTAATAGCATAAAAATAGTATACTTAGACCTATAGATCTTTTTAAATTCCCGCTTATAAAGCACAAATATTTGTTGAAGGCTCATCTTGAACTCTTAAGTATTCTGTATATTTTAGTAGATTCTGTCTTTTCTTCACTTATTTTTCTTCCAGTTAATCTTAAAAATACATTATCTAAAGAAGGATTATTAACATTTATGCTAATTATGTTATTTTCACCGACTAGCTTTATTATCTTAGAAATGTCATTAGATAGATCCTTAACACTTATAATATAATTATTACCTTCTTTTTGATATTCGTATCCTTTTAGTTCAACTTCTTTTTTAGTCTTTATTTCAAGTGTTGTGTTTCCATATTTTTTCTTAAGATTAGAAGGAGAATCATTTGCTATTATTTTACCGTGATCTATAATTGCAATTCTATCACAAAGTCTATCTGCCTCGTCCATATAATGAGTTGTTAGAAGAACAGTTACTTTTCTTTCTTTATTTGCTCTCTCTATAACTTCCCAAAGTGCGGCTCTTGTATTCGGATCTAGAGCTATAGTAGGCTCATCTAGAACTAAAATAGAAGGATCATTTATTAAAGCCATGGCTATTTCTAGCTTTTTACGCATACCAGTTGATAAATTAGAAACCTTGTTTTTAGCAAAATTGTAAATATCAAAATACTTTAATAATTCCTCTGCCTTTTCCTCGAATTTATTGAAATTATGCAATTTGGCCTGAACTTCCATGTTTTCCCAAACAGTTAAGTCTTCATCTAATATAGATTCGGCCGACATCCAACCAATTAATTTTTTTGCCTCCAATGGATTTTCTAATGCATTTATTCCATCAATAGTGATTTCGCCTGAAGTAGGTTTTATTAAACCACAAATCATTTTGATAGTAGTAGTCTTACCTGCTCCATTAGGTCCTAATAAACCAAATATCTCTCCTTTTTTTATAGAAAAAGAAATATTATTTACTGCAGTAAAATCACCAAATTTCTTTGTTAAGTTTTTTACAGAAAGTATCATTTACTTAACTTTAATTAATATTATAAAAAGTTTTCATTTTCTCTTAAAGTAGTTATTTCTACTTCATTATCATGTAAAAGAAAAGTGTGTTCAAATTGCGCTACCATTCCATTTGATCTTTCTTTAAGTGCAGGATAGCTTTCTATCAAATCATTCATTTTCAAAATTTTAAGTGCAATTATACCATTACTTCCAAATTTTTCAACTATTTCACGCTTTGAAAAAGGTAAATTGCCATGTTTTTCAAAAATGTAATTAATAACTTTTTGAGCGTTTTGATCTCTCACTTTGGAAAATTTTTTAAGTGAAAATATTTGTTCGATGTCACTTTCAACTACAACTCCTTCACCATTAGTAGAAAAGGGTTCTATAGCAAGTGCGCCTTCTGCTGGAAATACTCCTTCAGAAGGATAATTAGGAATAAAAGAACCGTGTAGAACGCCCCTATAAATCCTATGTCCACCTAGATTTCTTATTACATTGAAACCTAACGCATTGATTTCTTTCTCAATAGTTTCTCCTAATTCCTTAATTTCTTTATTAGGAAAAATTTTAGTTGAAGACTTTTTAAGAGCATTGAAAGAAGATAATACAAGATTTTTCTTATTTATATCATTACCAAAATAAAGTGTAATTGCAGTATCAGAAATAAATCCTTCTATCGAAACTCCTATATCCACTTTTAATAAATCTTCCTCATTAAAAATTGTTTCGTCATTTAAATCAGGAGAATAATGCGCTGCTATATTATTTAATGAAAGATTCACAGGAAAAGCTAATGAGGCCCCTTTATTATTAATGAAAGTTTCTATTTTTCTTGCAATTTCTATTAGCTTGATTTTTGGGCGAATTTCTTTTATAACAAAGTCTAAAGCTTGCGCCGCTATTTTACCTGCCTTTCTCCAATACTCTATTTCTTCTTTATCCATAACGTAACAAACTATCCGATCTTTTGCCTAAAATATCTTCCTTCTTTATACCTACAGTCTCAAAAATCGAAAGAACTGAAGGAATTATTTGATTATTTATATAATAATTTGCATCATATTTTAATCCTTTTTCCTTTGCAATTTTAAATAAAACTGCTTTAGAACTAGTTTTATCTTTTTCTCTACCTTTTGCAATGATATAGTCTATAGTTTCTCCTGGCTGAAAATCTATTCCACTTTTTCTAGCAGCTTCGACATGTCTTCCTGCTTGTTCATACGAACTTAAATCCTTTCTTAGCATAGTATGTATTACTAATTTATCGAGGCTAACTTCTCCTTTATTTAACATTTCTATCGTCTTTCTAACTAGATTTAGTGCTTCTTCTTTTTTATCATTTAAAATTAATTTTATAACTTCATACTGTATTTCTTTAGCAAGTAAGGACCAATCTCTTCTTACCGATTGAAATCCTTTTATAATGATTTCTCCATTTTCAGAAAGCAATGCATATTTCTTACGAGCGCCTTCATTTCCTTTTTGAGATTTAACAAATAAAGCCCTCTTGTAAACACCTTGAAGCTCTAATTCCATTGGTTTAGGAAGAGTTTCGTTATATTCTTTAAGGATTTCCTTAATTTCTTGCTCCAAATTTTTAGAATTTTTAGTTAAAAAGTTTGAATCAGTATCAGCATAAACTACTTTAAATCCTTTACTTTCCATGAAACTTATTGTTTTCAAAATGTATTCTCTGCCTAACCTAGCTACTTCTGCGCCACATTCAAACGAGTAAAGTCTAGAATTAGCATATCCTAAATATCCATAAAAACTATTTGCAATTAATTTAAGCACGGAAACTCTCGCCATTAATTGCTTATTTTCCTTATCTTTTTTGAGCTGATCCTTTGCTTCCGATCTTAATTTAAAAACTTCCTCTACAGTTTCTGGGATTAATCCTTTAAAATCTTTTGAAAAAGTTATTTGATTATTTTCTTTTCTTATGGTAAAAGGATCAATATTATTTGCAATAATTATAGAAGGATAAAGGCTTCTAAAATCAACAACTGCAACGTTTTCATAAATTCCTGGAGAAGGTTGATAAACAAATGCCCCCTGGAACTTCTTATTTATTCTTTCATAAACTTCTTCTTTTGTAGGCTTGTTTGGAATCAGAATATTTCTTTCTTTTGCTCTTTTCATAAGCATATATTCTACAATCATGCCAGAAGTCATACGAGATATATCAAAAAGAGTCAAACCTATTAATCTGTTTATCTCTATCAAGTGTAATTCGATTTCTTTGTAAATTTTGTATGTTAAATAGGAATCTTTTAAATTATAATCACAAAGTTGAGTACTTAGATCACTATCTTCAAACAAAGATTGGGCTTTTGACCAATCAAATTGATCTTTCTTTTCATTAAGCATTTCATAGGCTACTTCATCCAGTGTTAATTTCTCAGATTTTAAATTGTATTTTGAATAAATGTTTTTGATAAAAGTATAAACATCAATGTGACAAAATCCTTTTACTCTACATTCCTTAAGTTCTTCCTTATTTTTTATTTCAATTTCTATTGGAAGATTTAAATTTAATATTTCCGCTCTTTTTTTGATATAAGGAAGATCAAAATTGTCTGAATTATATCCAATTAAAATTGCTGGATCCTTTTCTTTAATATATTCAAAAAATTTAAGTATACATTCTGATTCGTCCTTTAAAGTTTCGTACTTATTATTTTTTAACCATGTAAATACCTTTTGTTCCCCTTCATAAAAAGTGGAAATTGAAATTATTGGATCTTGAGAAGGGATCGGAGTTTTACTTCTTGAAAAAACTTCTATATCAAAAGCTAATACTTTGAAATTAGGAACTTGATTACTTATTTTTTCTATTTTTTGAATAACATAATCAGAATGATCTATTTTTAGCAAATCAACTGAACTTATATCTTTATCAATAAGAAATCTTCTTGTAAATAATATATCACTCTCGTAGCTTTCAAAATAATTTCTTAAGTTTTTAACATCCGCAGGAATCTTTGTATATATTTTGTATAATTCAATTTCTTTTCCATTGACTATTTTTTTAACTTTCTCTATGTTTTCTATTCTTTCATCATTAATTTCTGGTAAAGATAAACTGTAAAAATATGGTTTAAATCCTTTAAACAAAAGTCTTTCCTTACCCTTTTCATTAACTATATAAATTTCTATAACTGGAGAATTTTCCTCAATATAATAATCAATATCTATTAAATAACCATTAGTTTCCATTAAATTAATAACATTTTCTTTATTTTCTCTTCATCAAACATGTATTCTTCAATCTCATCTTTAATCTTTTCTCTTCTTTCTTTAAGCTCATCCAAAAATTGAATAACTTTTCTATATGTAATTTCTTTCATTTCTCCGCTAAGCATTTTACCTGAAGAATATTCTTCCTTAACTTTCTCAACTTTTTCTCTATCTTCTTCCAAAATTCTATATATTTGAAAAGGTACATCTTTACTTAAATCCGCTCCATATTTTATTTGTTCTTCTTTAGTATCTCTCCCCCCGGAAAATGCACTGAATATCTTTTTCCTCACTTCAGCTTCACTATCATTTAAATAAATCGAAGTGTCCTTTTTAGAAGATGACATTTTACCTTCTCCAATTAAAGAAGGCAGGAACTTTGATACAATTGAAGCAGGCTTTGGATATCCTAACTTTGGTAAAACATCTCTAGTCAATCTAAAGTAATCATCTTGATCTATAGCATATGGAATTAAACAATTTATAGGCTTATTAAGCAAATAAGATAAAATAAAAGAAGGCACTGCCTGTATAGAAGGAAAGAAAATTTTTCCTATATTATCACTTTCATTCATACCAAATGTAGATCTAACTTGTGAAAAAGTAACATGCTTTGAAAACTTTATTGCAAGATTATATAGAATTTTAGCATTTCTGGAGTCTAAAATAAAGAAAGTTTTACCTTTTATAAATCCTAAACTTAATATATCCAGCATATTTTGTTTTGCGTAGAAACTAACTTGATCTTCAGTAAGATTCTTAGTTAAAAATTTTTCATCATCTGTTATTTGTATAAGCAAATATACATTAAATTTCTCTTGTAACCATTTAGTAAAATAAAAAGGAATTAAATGACCTAAATGCATCTCCCCAGAAGGGCCTCTTCCAGTATAAAGATAAAATGGTTTTCCATTCTCATATTCAGATAAAATTAAGTCTAAGTCTCTATGCGCAAAGAATATTCCATATTCAATTAAAGGATGAAGTTCCTTTGTGTGTTGCTTAATTTTATTAAGTAAATTAGTATCAATGATTTTCAGACCAAAATCTCTTACTAATTTAATATAAATGTCTTCGTTAATTTCTCCATTTACTTCAAATGGATTTATAGCTTTCACTTTACTCTAATTCCTTTATTTTTAGTTTTCCACGAGTAATGTTTTATCTTTGAAGTTTTTCCATATCCGCAATAAGAACAATAATGATATCTTACATTGTATGATTGATGCCCGCACCTTCTGCACATAACATGCCTTGGTCCTCTATTGTGAACACCCTGATTTGCCTTTCCCATTTTACTCACCCGGGGAAATTGATATTATCATATCTCCCCTTATAAAAAGTTTCCCTACTTCTCTTACTGTCTCTCCTGATTGAGAAACTTCCTTTGCATTTTCCATACTTATGTTTATATGAGGATCAAAAGCTATCAATTTTCCACTTATAGTCTTCCCATTCTTTAATTCTACTAATATGTTTTTGCCCTTGCTTTCATTAAGTACATCGAATGGACGCTTTTGTTCTGCCATAAACTATAACCTTAATTTATTTTTAAATATATGTTTTTCAATAAAGAAGAATAAAAATTTAATCTATAAATTAAAAACAAAAGACCTAGTTTTTTACCTTATTTACTCGTAAGAAGAAGGTGGCTGCTTAGATTCCATTTTAGCTGATTTTCCTGCTGCAATTATATCATCTATTCTTAGTATCATAACTGCAACTTCTCCTGCACTCTTAACTGCTTGTCTCTTTACACGTAATGGCTCGATTACTCCTATTTTCATCATATCATCTATCTTTACATCGTAAGGATCTGATAAGTTAATTCCTACCCATTTCTTACCTTGCTGATGAGCAGATCTTAATTCAACTAGTATACTCATCGGGTCACTACCTGCATTTTCTGCTAAGGTCCTTGGGATTGCTTCCAAAGCTTCTGCAAAAGCTTGTACAGCTAGCTGTTCCTTGCCCTTTAACGTAGAAGCGAATTCCTTCAATCTTTTAGATAATTCCATTTCAACAGCACCGCCTCCAGCTACTACCGCTCCATCCTCTTCAACAACTGATTTAAGGTCTCCTAAAGCATCTTCTATCGCTCTTTTTATTTCATCTACAACGTGCTCGGAACCTCCTCTTACAAGAATTGTAACTGCCTTAGGATTCTTGCACTTTTCAATAAATGCCATTGTTTCGTTTCCTATCTTTTCCATATGAACAACTCCTGCTTCTCCTAAAGCAGAAGAATCTAGAGCATCTAAAGTAGAAACTATCTTGGCGCCAGTAGCCTTACCTATCTTCTGTACATCGCTATCAGAAACTCTTCTAAATGCAAGTATTCCTGCCTTGGCTAAGAAGTGTTGAGCCACGTCATCTATTCCTTTTTCACAAATGACAACATTAGCTCCACTTGCCTTTATTTTATCTACCATTCCTTTCAATATTTTTTGTTGTTCTGCTACAAAGGATTCTAATTGCTCCGGTCTATCAATTCTAATTTGAGCATCTATAGGACCTTTTTCAACTTCTAACGATAAATTAAGTAGCGCTATCTTTGCGTTTTCGATTCTATCAGGCATATCTGGATGAACCTTTTCTTTTTCTAGGATCACTCCATCTACTAGTAAGGAATCCTGCATTCCTCCGCCACTTTTCTTTTCAATTTTAATATTGTCCAAATCTACCTTTTCTCCCTCTGCAGTCTTAGTCTTTACGTGATTTATTGCATCTACAAGTAAGTTTATTATATGATGATCAGAACCTGAAAGCTTTCCTATTATAGCTGTTCTAACAATCTTAGAAAGCTCCTCCTTGTTGCTTATATCAACTTTTTCCTTTATTTCGTTCAAAATTTCAATTGCTTTTTCAGTTGCAAGCTTGTAACCCTTTGCAATAAGAGCAGGATGAAGACCAGAATCCAATAAGGATTCTGCTTTCTTTAACATCTCTCCTGCTAAGATAACTGAAGAAGTAGTACCATCTCCTGCCACCTCTTCCTGTGTCTTTGCAATTTCTACAAGCATCTTTGCAGCAGGATTATCTATTTCCATGCTCTTCAAAACTGTTACTCCATCGTTAGTTATAGTTATATCACCTATATTGTCAATCAGCATTTTATCCATTCCCCTAGGCCCTAATGTAGATTTAACGGTATCCGCAACTGCTATTGCAGCTGCGATATTATTCCTTTGGGCATCCTTTCCTGTTGTTCTAGTATAGCCCTCGGGTAAAATAAATATAGGTTGAACTGCCTCGACCATATTTCAGAACATTATATAGATACACATTTCTATATTTAAGCTTTACTATATTTAAGCTTTAAACTTTTTAACCTAAAACACCGACACAGGGTGGGCAAAATGGGCCATCTCCTGGAATACAAACTGAAACATTTATTGCGCAAGATTCAATCATTGTCGCGTTATCTGCTACAGTAGTGCTTTCATAACAGGAAAAAAGAGTTGCCGGATTTAATGGAGAGAGATCCTTACAATTATTTAGAACTTGAAGAGGAGGACTGTGAATACATGCAGTTGCAGCTTGCGATAAAGTACCATTTCTCAGTCCTTGTAAATAGTAATAATAATAACACCAATGCCTTATGCATGTAGAATTTGCAAGAGACTTAGCATAACATGCATTTATTCCAAAGCATCTTGTTAAAGGAGTATCTCCTTGTAGTCTATTAGGTAAACCATATTCGGCCTGTGTAAATTGATTTTCTAGAATCCCATTATCTGAACATCCTACAGGAAGAGCAGCTGCCAGTTGGCTTGATTGTAATAAATAAATCATTAGTATAATCACAATCAAAGGTACTATGACTGCAAAAAATATATATTCTTCCTTACTGGTTTGACCTCGCATAAAACTTAAAGTAAAAATTAGCTTTTCAATCTTGAATGCTTCTATCTTTCAGTATAAATTCGTACCATTTGTATTGGCCGTTTTCTACCAAATAATACCCTCCTAAAATTATTGCATTAGGATATTTTTTTAATATTCTTCTAGCCAGAATTTCTTTTTTAGAAATATCATAGCCAAAAAATAGGCCCGTCTTAGATGGATGACGAGCATGATTAGGTCTTTCTCTCCTAGTTAAACCCTTTGAAATTCTTGCTCTTACAACAAAGTATCCTTGCTTAGCCTTATATCCTAAAGCATGAGCTCTGAAGAGTCTTGTTGGTCTTTCAATTCTATATATCTCCGGCTTTTCGGAAAGTTCTAAAAGTAATTGTTTCTTTCTTTCTGGATTTAAAAAAATATTTCTTTCATTCTTTGCGAGGTATTTACTATATCCCATACATTCTATTTTTTAGGAATTATATAAAGTTATCTTTTTATATTTATTTTATCACCTTCTTTTATTTCCCTACCTTTTGAAATGGGAAGTTCTAATACATGCACTGCTTTTTCGTAAGAATATAGTCTCCACGGAAGAGCTATTTCTTTTTTCAACACTCTTAAATCTTTATCCAACCAAAATATCCTTAAAGGTGAAAAAACAAAGAACATATGAATTGAATTAACATTAAATAATATTGCTCCATATGGTGGATCTTTTGTGAACATTAGTCCTTTTAATTTAAGCCAAATATTATCGCAATATATTACTTTACCTATTTCCTTCTTTCTAACAACTATACTAACCAGCATTTTAAAATATTTCTTTAGTAATAAAATCTTCGATGTTTATTTTATCAAAGATTTCTTTTTCTTCTTGTTTATTTCTACTTACATAGTAGGCTATCCAATAAAGAATCGAAGAAATTGATCTCCCGCTCTTATTATTTCCTGGAATAATTAGATCTAAGTACTCAATTCTTTCATCTGAATTAACTATTCCTATAACTGTAGAATTTATCTTAAAAGCATCTCGTAAAACATTTTTACTCATGCCTGGATTAGTTACAATTACTAGTTTTGGTTCTAAATAGCTTTTGTTATTATAATTAGTCATAAGCCCAGCAGGGTAAGTACCTAAAGCAACATTTATCTTTAGAAACTTAGAAAAGTTATAAACTCCGTAATATGCTTGATCCCTTGCGCAAAACAAAAATATTTCTTTTCTTTCGTATTGAGTAATTAAATTACTTGCAAGTCTTATTCTTTCAGAAATACTCTTTAGATTAAAAATTGTAAATTTACCTGCAACTCTATTAAATACAAACTCCTTTAAAAATGCATTTCTAGTTGGGGCACCTATCCTAACACCGTAGTTTTTTAATGACTCTAATTCTTCCTTCTTTTCCATATTTCACTCAACCTGTTTATTTTTTCTATTCTTTCACCTCTATTTATACCTATCTTTATAAGTTTTGCATTCATTCCTACCGCAAGATCCGCTAAAATATATTCATTAGTTTCTTCTGATCTATGTGAAAATACCTTTACTAAATTATATTTATCTATTAGATTTGAAAATGCAATTGATTTTGAAATTAAACCTTGTTGGTTTGGCTTTATTAGTGCTCCTGATATGTCTTCCTTAAATCTTTCTAATCTGTTTATATCGGTTGCAGTTAAATCATCTCCTATCACTATTGATTTAGTTTTATTCTTAATTTCGCGATATCCCTCTGGATAATCCTGGTCTACAGGATCTTCTACAAAGAAAATATCAAATTCATTGATTAATTTAATAATTGCGTCTACCTGTTCTCCCCTGTTAAGTTTATCTTTACCATAGAGTTTGTTTTTATAATGATAATACCCTTCATTGAAAAACTGGGAAGCGGCAGCGTCTATTCCTAATCTTATATCTTCTCCAGTAAGTTTTTTAATTTCATCAATTGCCTTTCTTACTAATTTTAATGAATCGTAGGTAGAAAGATTACTTATAAATCCACCTTCTGGATCTACTCCCCCATAAAAACCAACTTCGTTTTCAAGCAATTCCTTAACTTTTTTGTAAACAGATAGTGTAGTATTAAGACTTTTATCAAAATCTCCTTCAGTTGTAACCAAAATTTCTTGGAAGTCCATTCCTTTTCCTAATGCATGAACTCCTCCTCCAATAACTTTAGAAATAACATTAGGGAATATCTTTGATTGATTAAATAATTCATAAACTTCTTTCTTATTTGATTTTGCCACTAATTTTAGTAAAGCATATTCTAAAGCTAAAGAATATGATCCTATCAGTTCTCTTGGTATCTTACTTTCCAAATTTATTATATCTTGTAAAGTAGATATTTCTAATCCCTTAACTTCTTTTAGAAAAGAGTTCAAATATTCTATTCCTGCATTTATTCCTAAGTTATCCTGGATTTCATATTTACTTGTACTTTCTCCGGCAGGTGCAGATCCCTTAAAAATGTTTGAATTACTCCTTATTTCAACTTCTACTGTAAAATTTGAGTTTGAATTTAAGATTTTCCTTGCTAATGCATTAGTTATCCTCATTAAAAATATGAAATTTTATTCAATTTATATGTTTTAAGAAATTCTTTGTGCTTGTAAATAAATAAGGTTTGCATTTTCTAAGGAATATTCTATTTTTAATGGATAATCAGAGGAGAAATATAGTTTAACGTTTTTGTCATCATCTAAGTAACTTACAATTTTGTAAAGAATTTCTCCTTGGTATTTTGATTCTATTCTTTTATCTGCCTTTATAGCACTTATTTCTGGAGTTTCTCCTAAGCTTAATTCCACATTGTATTCCTTTTCATCTCCTTTTGAATAAACTATAAATTTATTCTTGTCAAGTATAAAACCTACAGTATCATCTAATGAAAGGCCTTTTTCAATTAATTCCTTTAATAAACCTGCATTAAGCTCAATGTAACTATCAAACTTTAAGTTAGGTTCTGCAGAGGGAGAAAAATCTCCATTAACTAGAGGAACTTTAAAAACAGATTTGTATTTATCCAAGATTGTTATTTCTAGCCTTTCGCCTTCATATTTCATTTGAATTCTATCTGCTGATTTTGCATATTTTAGTATTTTAAGCAAATCGTCTAAAAATACAGAGATTTTAACTGGCTTTTCTATTTCGTACTTATTAAAGAATGACTTAAAAGCAGAGAAATTTATAAATGCAATTGAATCGTCACTCATTATTTTAATGTTCATTTCTTCGGGTAAGAAACTAATTGAAATATCAGAATGCAAGGCAGAGCACATTGAAAGAATGTCCTTAAATTGTGATACTGAGCTAAATTCTATTTCCATTATTCTATTTTTAATATATGCTTTTAAATCTTATACTTTTGTTTATTTAAGTTTAATGGAGGGAAGAGCTGAATTAAAAATAAGTGAAATTGAAAACTTGGAGGCAGGAAAAAGAATAAGAACAGTTTGCCAACTCATAAAAATAGATGAAAATGGAATAGGTGAAGGAAGAGATATTACTTCTTCAATTTCTCTTATTTTTCAACGAGATTTTGATTGTAAGGCAGGAGATTACTTACTCATAAATGGAAGAATAATAGGAGAAGGAAAAAAAGCTATAAGTGTAGAAAGCTATAAAAAAATAAGCGTTGAAGAATTTAACTTTTTTGAAAAGTGGATTGACTTAAAGAACAAATTATTAAATTTAGTTAAGTAAATAGTTATGAAGCTAGGCGTTTCATTTATTGGAAAGAACAAAATTGTAGTTGCTATATATGATGAAGAATTTAAAAGACTTAGAATTGTTAGAGTATCAACATTCAATGATTTGAGAGAAATAGTTAATGTAACTAAACCAAAAGAAATATACTTAGATGAAAGTGCTTTAGAATTAAAAGAAGGTCTATCTTATTTAGGGGAAGTAAAAGAAAGTAAAGAAATAAGTGAAGAAGAATTAAATAAAAAACTAAAGGAAATAGAATTGCTTTCTTTAATTAAAAAAGAAGATATGAGCGCGATAAAAGCCGTTTTATCAGATCAAACCTCGTAATAGTTCTTAAAATCACTATTTAAAAGCAAAAGTTTATCAAATGTAAATTTAGCTTGATACTTAAAATTCAATTTCAGTTCATTAAGGTCTCTAAAAACCTTTTTAATTCTGCATATAGTTAAATGTGGACGAAAATCTTCTATAGGCAATGATAAGCTTTGGCTTAAACTTTTATATACATTTATTAATTCTTCGTTTGCACTTATGAATGCGACTCTTGCAAATTTTCCACTATAGAAAAAATCTATTCCTTCTAATTTTACCTCACCTTTATAATCTTTTATCTTGCTCTTTATAAAATCAACATCCGTAATTCTATTTCCGATAAAAATAATTGTTATGTGAAGCTTTTCTTTTTCTACAAAATTACCATCGAAATATTTATTAAAAATTTTGTAAAAATCAACAATTTCTTGTTTTATACGTTCAGGAACATCTATAGCTACAAATAATCTCATGCAACGATTTCTGCATCCTCAGGCTTCCCATCGTTGTTGAGATCTATTCCTCTAACTACATGTGCAAAGGTTTGATTTTTAGAAAGAATATCTGCACGCTTTATTAATCCTAGTATTGCAGCAAAAGTACCAGTATACCTTACTCCTGCTAAAACTAATACTGTAGATTTTTTATTAAATGGATTAGGAATCTTTGCTATAAGACCGTGATCCGGTCTATTGAAAGATTGATCCTTTTTTACTAAGGCCCACCCGTCCTTTTCTTTAACAAATCTTATGGGCAAAAAGTTATTCAATTCTTTAGTAACTAAATTAGTAACAGGCCCTCCAACGACGATCATCGACTTATTAAACAGATTTTTCGATATAACATCAACATCAAAGATAATAGGAAATGAATCCATTTCGAAGTATTTACCTAGGCTATAAGTTAGATAAGTAGTAAAGTGGATGTCTTTTGTTATTGCACGGAAATCTCCGTGAGGTTCATAATATCCAACACATATATTTCCTATAAATTTATCTTCTTCCAAAAATTCTTTAAACAAAGAATGAATAGAATTAGCCTTAGAAAAGTTTGGATCTTCACTAAAAACAATTGTTAGACCTTTCTTAGTTAAAACAAACTTATTATCTTGTAAAGAAATTAGACCTAACCGTTGAAGTTCGTTTAGATAAACCTTAGAATTTGGAACTAACTTTTCAATTTCTTCTACTTTCATTGGGCCCTTTCTTAGTGCTTTTATTAAGGAAACTGCATTTCTATCTGCAAGTTTCCAAAGCTCATCCATTTCATCGATTTTTTTAACTAAAGTTTCCATTAAGTTCATACCCATGAATTTAATTTTATTCTTTACTTAGTTCTTCTGGCCTAAGATTGCCTAGAGCTGCAACTACTACTTTATATTGATTATTACTTAGTACTGTATTTATTATCTCGTTAGAGTACTTTTTCATTGTATCTGAATAATTATCAATAGCTAAAGTAGAAACTTTCATAATATTTAGTATAGCATTAGGATTAATTGTTTCTTTCTCAGCTATTTCTTTTAATTTTGCTTTTAATTCCGAAGCATTCTTGAGACTAACTGCATCTATTAATTTATAAGCTAAGTCTAAATAAGTATCATTACTTATTTTTCCTTGATTTATTGCTATATATGCTTGATAAATAACATATGAAATATTCATTAGCGAATCAAATTCTTTATCATTAATTTTAATATTGTTCTTAGTATCGTTCAAAATTAAATAGCCAAATGGATTCTTAGCTAACATCGATATTAAATAATTTTTATTCTTGTTATCTTTTAGATAAGAATTTATAACATCATCGAAAATGTACGAGAGTATAGTATTAAAATCGTTTATATTTTCGACCAAACTTAAAGATGCATATAAAGACAATCCATAAGGATTAAGACTAGCCGAGTTAGCTAATTTCCTCAAAAATTCTTCCCTTAATAACTTAAATTGCTGATCACCTTTTCCACCATTTAATAGAGAATTAAGATTAATTCCATAAATATCGCCACTTGTTAAATTAAAAAGAGCCTTTAAATTACTATAATTTCTATCTTCTTTTTTTCCTTCTAAAACGTTATCTAAAGATTGCTTTTTATTAACTTCCCCTACTTGTTGACCTTCTTTTTTATCATTATGCGCTTTTTCTTGAGTTTTTTGAATAGAT
>JAPDLT010000005.1 GCA_025920435.1 Candidatus Rehaiarchaeum fermentans | reverse complement strand
ATTTATTAGATTTTCTATATCTTTCTCTACCTTCATACATTTTAGACCAAAATATTTAAATATAGATTATTGTTGTAAAAACTATGAACTCTGAAAACGAAAAGAAAAACAAAAAGAAGAATAAAAAAGTTGAAGAGGAAAACGAAGAGGAAGAAGAAAATTTGGAAGAAGAGGGCGAAGAAGATTGGGATGAAGAGGATTTAGACGAATTCGATGACGAAGAATACGACGAAGAAGACGAAGAAGACGAAGAAGATTGGGATGACGAAGAATAAATAAATTAAATCCGCCCTCTCTAAAGTTTTTGTTTTGTTTTTTATTTTGTAGAAATTATTGTTGGATAACCTAAAAATAGTTCAGTTTTTCCTAAAAATCCATTGGTTTGATTGTATCCTTCTAAAACATAATAATTTATATAAGCTCCTTGAAGTGCGTAAACAGTGCATTCCGAAAGGGAAGGCGTTTCATTATAGACTTTTATAAAAGTTGTTTTGTTACCGTTTGGATATAAAACAATGCATTTGCTTGCATGAAATACAGCTGTTTCTCCCGGGTATATTTCTGCCAAACCTAAACTATAATTTGTTATGTTATGGTAGGTAAAATTTGTAATAAATAAAGGTATTAAGAAATTTAAATTTTTATTGTTTATTGAAATCCAGCTTCCATTTATCCATTGATACACCGTAACTGGAAATCTTAGATTATTTAAGTAATTCGTTAATTGAGTAGAGTTTATTTTTTTGTCATCATATAATAATATTTCATTTATGAAGCTTTCATTTTTAGACAGGGAAGCAAGATAGCTTTCTTTTTCTTGTGCTAGATATAGCGCATTTGCATTATTTTGGCCGTTGTTTATTATTGAATATTGAAGCAAAGAATAATCGCTTAAAACAAAAATAAGGGCAAATAAAACAAGTATCATTTCCATTGAAAATATTTGAGTTCTCATAATTTTGAATTATGTGTATATTATTAATTGTATCATTGTATTGTTAGGGTAAATATAAGCATAACTATTTATCCCAACGCCTTCAATATTTCCATAATAATAATTACCATTTAAGTAGAATGGAGAATTGTTTAAGTAAAGCAATTTTATTCCAAAATTGTTTAGGCCTTCTTTATATTCTACGCAGGATAATGGTAAAGAAAATAGTTTTTTGAGTTTATAGTACGATATTTCATTATTTGTATAGTTTAATAAACCTATTTGATTTATTTGTGTGCAATTTAAATTATACCAGTTACCAGGTAATCCTGTAGAAGTTAGCAATTGATTGGCTATTTCGCTGCTTTGCAAGTTATTTATATAATTTTGAAAATACAACAATCCCAACGAATTGCTTGAAAATATGAAATAAGGAGAATAAATGAAATATATGAAAATTGCTAAAACAATGAAAAGTATTGAAAGGGACATTACTAAATCAAGTGAAAGTGCCTGTGATTTCATTATTAATAATCAATTGATTAAATTTGATATTATAATTATATGGATGAAAAGGATATTTTGGGGCTGATAAATAGACCTTATTTTGCTGTTGATGTAGCTAAATTGATTGGTCGAGATACAATACAAACTTTGGCGATATTAGATTATCTTTGCGCCAATGGAAAATTAAAGAAAACTAAGCGAAAAATTGGAACCTCTTCACTCTATTACTTACCAGAACAAGATGAAGATGCACATAAAATTCTCTATGATTATTTATCAGCTAAAGAGAAAAATATAGTTGATAAAATAAAAGAAAGAAAGTATATTCCTATTTCTGAATTTTCTCAAGAAGAGAAATTGATGCTCGCCGATCTAGATGATTTTGTTAAAATAGTAAGCGTTATAACAAAAGAAGGTAGTAAAATTACCTATGCCGTTTACTACAAATATGACCCTAAAGAATTGCTTTCTTCTTCATCTACTAAAGAAGATTCGACATCTCAAAGTGTAGGGTCTCAATCTTTAAATACGGAAACTCTTTCTAATCCCGCTGTTCCTAAGCCTACTATTTCAAGAGCTCAATCAAAGAAAGTGGTTAATATAGACTTCGATAAATATGAAATAAAAATAACGGATTCTTTAGAAAAAGGAGTTTACTTAGGAAATTATGGTGTTTTAGAAATTCCTGTGATAGTATTTGTTCAACCTAAAATTTCTTCAAAATCTATTCTAAATATGACTTCTCTTTCCTCCGAACTGAATAGATATTGTATAATATTTACTAATTCAAACATAAAATTAGAAGGTAACTTTAAATTAGTAAAGTTATAATTAATATGAACATATTTAGAAAAATAGAGCATGTTGTAATAGCTATTGCCTTGTTCTTTGGTTTAGCAGCGCTCTCTTACTCTTCTATAGCTAATATTACATTATCAAAAGTTAACATTTATGAAGTGTGGGTAGTTTCGATTTTAATAAGCGTCTTTATCTTTTATATATTAGAAAAATACGATGATTAGGTATAAAAAAAGATATTTTTTGGCAATTTATTTAAAAGATTTTTCAGGATACAGCTTTTCAAGATTTATTAATGATTACTTTTTGCATGAAGATCCGTTGTTGTTTTTTATGAGTAAGTTTTCCATACTTAAAACACAAATAAACAAAGGTAAAGTTTTTTTTATTTTTAAAGTTGCTAACAAATATAAATACGCAGTTATATTTATATTAAGTAGGCTAGGAGGTATAGTCACTTTGAAGAATAGTGGTAGTATTAAAAAGATTAAAAGAGAATTAGAGATATGGAGTCGTTTGGAGATGTAATGGGATTTGATAGGGCTCTAACGCTTTTCAACCCGGAGGGTGAGCTATTGCAAGTTAATTATGCTAGAAAGAGCGTAGATAATGGGAAACCTACTATTGCTATTTCTACTCGGGAAGGTATAGTTTTTTCGGCAATAAGACCTGTGAGCGAAGATGATTTACCCTTAATTGTTCCTGAGAGTGCAGAGAAAGTATTTAAGATCGATGAGGACATAGCAACAGCAATTTCTGGATTTATCTCTGATGGCAGGATATTGGTAGATAAGTTGCAGGAAATTGCTCAAAATTATCGAATAATATATGGAAAAGAAGCAGATATTCTTTTATTAGTAAAAGATATTGCATCTGAAATGCAGGCTTATACACAATACGGTGGAGCTAGGCCTTTTGCTGTAGGCTTACTGATAGGGGGAGTAAGGGGATCTGATTACGCTTTGTATGTAGTAGAGCCTGGAGGCACTTACTATGAGTATAAGGCAGTGGCTATAGGAATGGAAAAAGAAAAAATCAATAAAATTCTTAAAAATTCCTATGACGAAAAAATGTCTCTAGAAGATGGTATAGAGCTTTCTATTAAATCTTTAAAGGCTACTTCAATTAAATTAATGCCTGAAAACTTGGAAATTGTTACAGTTAAGAAAGGTGAATTTAAGAAATTCAGTAGAGAAGAAGTTAAGAAGTATTTGTAAGATGAGTAAATCTGTTATAGCGACTCTAAATATAAAAGGTTATAGATTCGAAATTTTAGTAGATCCTGATGAAGCTATAAAAATTAAATTCGATAACAAGGGAGATATAAGAAAAGCATTATTGGTGGATAGGATATTCAAAGACGCTAGAAAAGGGGATGAAGCAGGGAATTTAGAGAAATTTTTTAATACAAATGACGTTTATAAAATCGCTGAAAAAATAATAAAGGAAGGCGAGCTACCAATACCTTCAGAATTCAAGAAGAAGCAAACAGAAGCATTAAAGAAAAGGATAATAGATGAAATTTCGAAGGAGATTATAGATGCAAATACTCATTTACCTATTCCTCCTTCAAGAATAGAACTGGCTGTCGAAAAAATAGGATTTAATTTTAATTTATCTAAAAATCCAAATGAGCTTAAAAAAGAATTGATAGAAAAACTAAAGACCGTGTTACCGATTAAATCAGGCGTTCAAAGATACTCTATTTCTGCAGATAACTTTTATTTTAATCAACTTATTCCTTTCTTAAAGAAGAATAGTGATGTAATAAAAATAGAGAAAGGAGATAAAAGTTTTGTTGCTGAAGTTGAAATACAGTTAGTTAAAGTAAATGAAGTTATTGGGAAAGTAAATGCTATTACTAATAATTCCGCAATTATATCGAAGATTTGAGATTATGGAATATCCTAATTTAAAGCTTGTTTTGCCAGGAGATGCTATAAATACAAGCGACGAAGACTTTACTTATACAATTAATTCTTCCACTTATTCCTCAATTCTTGGCTTTTTAAATAAATCTTCGGGTATTCTGATCCCAATAAATAATTATTACTTTCCTAGTGAAGGTGAACTAATTATAGGAAATATTACTTATAAGACTCCTGATTATTTGATCATTTCATTTAATGATTATACTGGTATAGTTCCCAGCAAGGAGAGTCCTCGTGAACAAATAAGAATAAAATCATTAGTTCGTGGTAAAATTTACAAAGTAGGTGATAATATAGAAATTAGTCTTAATGCAGATGGATGCGGTATTTTGAATGGAGGATATTTAATTAATTTTGGCGCAGGAAAACTAAAGCTTTTACTAGAGATTAGAAAGGACTTTATTGAGCGAATTAAGGAAATTTTTGGGTTAGAAGCAACCTATGGAATGAATGGATATATATGGCTAAGAGGTGATTTATTAAACATAGCAAAAGCTTTTAAATTATTGAATGAATTAGATAATTATTACTACTCACCATTCATGATAAATAAGGTGATTGAGAACTTATATGTACAGTCGGAAAGACAGACAGCTAAATGAAACACGAAAAATAGATATAAGAGTAGGTACTTTTCCAAACGCTAGCGGGAGTGCTGTCTTCGCTTTTGGGGACACTATAGTTTTTACAGCAGTAGACGGGCCTAAGCCAGTTCTTCCAAAGCACTTGGAAGATCAAAATGGTCTTCTTATAAGATTTAAGTATGATATGTTGCCTTTTTCAACAGAAGAACGCGCCAAATTAGGATTGAATAGAAGAGACATTGAAATAAGTGAAGTAGTGAAGGAAGTTTTAGAAGGCACAATTATAAGGAACAAATTACCCAGACTAATGGTAGATATCTATGCTTATGTTATAAGTGCAGATGCTGGAACTAGAACTGCAGCAATAAATGCAGCTTCACTAGCTTGTGCATCTGCTGGTTTGCCCATGTACGATTTAGTTTGTGCACTTTCAGTTGGAAAAGTAGGCGATTCATTGGTGGCTGACTTAGATAAGTATGAGGAAGATTACGAAGAAGGAGCAACAGATATGCCAGTTGCATGGCTTCTAAAAGAGGATAAAATATTGCTTTTACAACTTGATGGGGAGGTTAGTTACGAAGAGTTTGAAAAATTGCTAGATCTATCAAAAGAGAAGGCCAAACAAATTCATGAGTTACAAGAAAAAGCATTAAGAGGGAAATATGAAAGTAAAAGTTAAAGGAATATACTCTACAGCAATATCTAAAATATTGTTAGATGCAGGATACGAAATAGTAGAAGCAGGCAGACTTATTTCAGCTAAGTACGGCACATCTAGTGGGCAAAGTGATGTTGAAATAAGTGATTTGCCTAGTAAAGAAGGTATTCTTATAAAAGGAAGTAATGCTAAAAGAGTAGCAGAATCGATTAGGGAAAAGCTATCTAATGCAATACAAATTGATAAGTCAAAAGGCAGAATATATTTAAGCATAATAAAAGGGATAGACGAATCTAATAAAAATATAATTGTAGAATCTCCTGATGGTGAAGGAATAATAGACATGAGAAACTTTTGGGGCTATGCAAAACCTGGCAGCAAAATATTAGTTCAGCAAAAAGGTCGTAATTCTAAATATATTATTCTAACAACTCAAATAAGATTTTTTGGAAAGGACTGCGTTTTAATAACGAATGGATTTAATAAAATGAGTAATAGAATAAGGAGCGATGAAATAAGGTCAAAGTTGATGAAGGTTACTAAGGAAGCTAATATTAAAAATAAAGGAATTTTGTGGAAGGCTTCTGCTGCGAGAAAAAGCGAAGAAGATCTAAAGAATGAAATAAATGAACTTCTTAAATTGGAGGAAAAAATTAAGAAAGAATTTGAACAATATGATTCTCCACGAATTCTATATGAAGGGGAACAAGAGATAGCACTTATATTTGATTCAGATACTAAATTTAAGTTAGATGAAATAAGAAAGGAAGTAGCTGAGACTATTAAGGGTCACCACTTACTTAAATCTGCTGGATATAAAGAAATAGTTGATATACTTGAAAACATGGGTATAAATTCGACTGATATATTCGAAAAAATAAGTAAAACCTTGGAGCAATATGGTCCTTCTATTAAGAAAAAGTACGAAATAATTTTAATAGGCATTAATGGAATAAACAAAAAGATAACTGGTAGAGTAGAAGAAATTAATGAGAATGTGATTTCAATAAAGAATAGAAATATTTATGAAATAGATAAGAAAAATCAAATAATAAGAAAGAAAAGTAACGAAAATGAGATAATTCTTACTCATTCAGTAGAAATCTTTCCTAACTTTGCTAGGGCAATATATTTAGGAATTGCAAAGAATAAAGAGGAAGCACTTTCTATCTTAGATTCTAATAAATCTGTTCTAGGTAATTTGTATGAAACTATAAAAAGCAAGGTAGACAAATTATGGAGTTAAGCAGTAATTCAATTATAGATTTAGTTGAAAGCGGTAAAAGATTAGAGGAAAGAGTTCTCTTTAGAGAAAGCGAAGATTTGCCAGAAGAGTCTAAAAATCTGCTTTATTCTTATAGGCATCATAAAGCAGATATAGAAGACAAAGACAGCATACCTTTGAGAGAAAGTTATCATTATTACAAAATAGGTAATACTCAAGTAATAACGGGAATTACCTTAGAAGAAAGTGCTCCTTTTAAAGATTCACCAGATAAGGGTAATTTAGCAGTAGATATTGCAATTGCTGAATTTGTTAATAAGCTTATAAAAGATAGAGATGTATTTGCAATAGAAGTAAGTAGATTTGTTGATAGAACTATAAGGAGTGCTAAATTTATAGATATGAGAAAATTAGTTATTTCTGAGGGATTAAAAGTTTATTCTTTATTCATAGATGGAATAGTTACAAATAATGATGGAAATATTTTAGATACTGCAGTAAGATCTTCTGTGGTTACGCTTGCTAAATCTAAAATTGGAGATTCCTATCTTCCTCTTAATTTCGATAGAATTCCTTTATCTTATACTTTTGCAAAAGTAGGAAACAAGATAGTTCTTGATCCTTCTTCTAACGAAGAATTGGCTTCTTCAGCAATGCTCGCTGTAGGTATAGCAAATGACAAAATAGTTTCTCTACAGCAAATTAAGTCTAATGGATTGAAAAAGGATGAGATATTGCTTTGCGTAAAAACAGCACTCGAAATATATAAATATGAAAAGAAAATAATAATTGATTTAGTTAAGAAATAATATGGAGTATTCAAGGATTGAAAGGGCTAGGCTTATAGGTGCTAGAGCACTTCAACTGTCTTTTGGTGCAGCTCCGCTTATAAAAGATTATAAAGATAAAAGTTACATCGAAATAGCAAGAAAAGAGCTTGAAGAAGACGTTTTACCAATAACTGTAATTCGTAATGTTTGATTCTTTTGTAAATAAGTTTAGAGAAGTTGTTGATAAGTTTATAGGTAAGCCTTTGCCAAAAAATTTAGATGAAGTTTTAAAAGAATTAAAATTAACCTTGCTTGAAGCAGATGTAGATTCTAAGTTGGCTGAAGATATAATTTCAAAAATAAGTATTAAAATTAAAAACGACAAAAGTAATTTGCCTTTAAGTGATAAATTTTTAAACTCTCTCTACGAAGTATTGAGCGAGGTAATAGGTGAAGGAGGTTCCTTATCTATAGATACTATTCCTTATAAAATTCTTTTAGTAGGGCTTTTTGGGAGTGGTAAGACCACTACAGCAGGCAAATTAGCTTTATACTACAAGAAGCGTGGTTTAAAGGTATTATTAGTAGGTTTAGATATACATAGAGCAGCAGCAGACATCCAAATAAAACAAATTGCCGAACAAGTGGGTGTAAAATATATAATAGGAAAAGATTTAGATGAGATAATTTCTCAAGAGAAAAAAATAGAGAAGCAATTTGACGTTATAATAATAGATACTGCAGGTAGATCTTCTGTGGATGAAGATTTAATTAAAGAGATAAGAAAAATAAAAGAAGAGATTAAACCTAATAACGTATTGCTAGTTATTTCAGCAGATATAGGGCAGAATGCATCCTCTCAAGTTAAAGCATTTCATAATGCATTAGGCATATCATCTATAATAATAACTAAAACAGACACTTCTGCAAAAGGTGGAGGAGCTTTAGTTGCTGCTTACATTAGCCATGCTAAAATTGTATTTGTGGGGGATGGAGAAAAATTAAATTCACTTACAGAATTCAATAAAGATTCTTTTATTAAGAGGCTTATAGGTGTAGATAGGATTGGGGGAATACTAGAAAAAATGAAGCAGGAAGATGTAGTTGTAAAAGAAGAAACTGTTAATAGATTTCTTAAAAACGAATTCAATTTGATCGATTTCTATGAGCAATTTAAGGCCGCAAGCAAAGTAGGAGTTAGCAATATAATTTCTAATTTAGGATTAAATAGTAAAGAAGATTTAGATAGCAAAATAAAGGATTTTTTGATAATTATGAATTCCATGACTTGGGAAGAACTAAATAACCCGGAGATAATTAATTCTTCTAGAATTAGAAGGATTTCAAAAGGAAGCGGAAAGACAGAAGATAGTGTGAGAGAGCTGCTCTCTACTTATAAAAAGACAAAACAAGCACTAAAACTCATGAATAATAGGAATATAGGTAAATTACTATCAAAATTTGGTTTCAAACTATGAAATGTGCAATATGCGAGAAAGAAATTGAAGTTCTTTTTTTAGATAAAATTAACGGAACATATATTAAAAAAGAAGGTAAATTATATCCTATTTGTAAATCCTGTCAAATTAGATTCAATAATAATAAAGATGAGTTGTTAAAAAATATAAAGTAGAAGGAGCGCCCGTAGTTTAGCCCGGACAGAACGGCTGCCTTCTAAGCAGCATGTCGCAGGTTCAAATCCTGCCGGGCGCAAATAAAAGATAAAATTAGTAATTGTTAAATTTATATATTAAAAATGGACGAACAAGATATTTTTGTAGAAAGGACTGAGGGAGAAATTGCCCTTAATATAAAAGTTCCATTATCCGAGTTCCATCCAGGATTAGAAGAAAATCCTGACATATTTGAAAAAGTAATTAATGCAATTTTACAATATGGAGATGTTTCTATCGTCATTATAAAAAGTGATAAAAATTATATATACCCTGAAGATCAAACAAAAATTTTAAATGATCTCGCAGATACTTACAGAAACGTTTTAGAGAAATCAGTAGCCAAGCCCATAGACAAAGAAATTGAAGAAAAATACCCTGAAGAAGTTTCTGTTATTAACTATTTTTTATATTCTGGAATAAGGAGAGATCCAATTGGCGCATTCGTATTTGCATCTAGAGCATTGCGTGATTATAAAGCAAAATACTCTATAAATGAGTCCAGCGATCTTAAATACATAATTGATAGATTAAGTTATTTATTGGAAGAATTTAGCAATACTTTAATAATTAAGTATTCTTTCGATAAGCTAGTGGGGTATAGGATAGGAGATAGAGCACCTTATAAAGAATTATTTAGACCGCTTGTAAGACCAAACTTTCAGTATACCAGAATAATGACGGAACCACCAATTTCCGCTATAGAAGTAGAAACATACAATCTTCCAGATCCTGATAAATCAGAGGTTAAAATTTACAGAATTCCTAATTTTTCGAGATGGCTTTATTTTATAACTCCTCCTGAATTGCTGCTCAATGCTACAGAATACGAAATATTGGATGAAGTAAGGAATTCATTTCAAGAGTATAAACCAGAAAAGGAAGAACTCATTCAACCTAAACGGTTGAGAGAAACAATATTTAATATAAGTAAGAATTTGATAGAAGAACTTTATAAAAAATATGGTTATACTTTAGATTATGCTCAAATAGATAAGCTTGCTAGGATATTAGTTAGACTTACTGCTGGATTTGGAGTCATCGAATTAATTCTAGCAGATCCACGCGTAGAAGATGTTTACATAAATGCGCCTATAAGTAGTTCTCCGGTTTTTATCAAGCATTCAGATTATGGAGAATGTAATACTAACATAATACCTAATATAAAAGAAGCAGATGCTTGGGCTTCAAGGTTTAGGCTTTTTTCAGGAAGACCTCTCGATGAAGGACACCCTGTTTTAGATACAGAACTTGTTACAGAATTAACGCGTGCAAGAGTTGCTATAGCACAAAATCCACTTATCCCATATGGATTGTCGTTTGCTTTTAGAAGGCACAGAGAAAAGCCATGGACTCTTCCTTTGCTTATTAAAAACAAGGCTTTATCTAAGTTTGCAGCAGGGTTGCTCTGGTTTTTTGTAGAAGGAGGTAGGACTATCCTTATAAGCGGAACAAGAGGAGCAGGTAAGACTTCCTTACTATCTGCTCTTATGTTGATGATACAAAAGAAAGTTAGAATAATAACTGTAGAAGATACACTCGAATTACCTACTGATTCATTTAACGAAATGGGCTATAACATTTTACCAATGAAGGTAAGAAGCGCTATATCTGGAGAAATTTCTGAAATGACTGCAGAAGAAGGAATAAGGACCACACTAAGATTAGGTGATAGTTCTTTGATAATAGGTGAAGTAAGAAGCACTGAAGCGCGTGCTCTGTACGAAGCAATGAGAGTAGGAGCTTTGGCAAATGTAGTTATGGGTACTATTCACGGTGAGAGTCCGTATGGCGTTTTTGACAGAATAGTTAATGATTTAGGAGTTACAAGAACCAGTTTTAAAGCTACAGATATAATCGTTTCCGTAAATAAAATAAGGAGTGCAGATAGATTACGTGAATTAAGAAGAGTTTTAAATATAACCGAAGTTAGAAAAGATTGGCAGGAAGATCCTAAAAGAGAAGGCGGATTCGTGGATTTATGTACATATGATATAAAAAAGGATGAATTGATTCCTACAAGATCTTTGTTAGAGGGTGAATCTGAAATTGTTAAAGAAATAGCAGTAAAGGTAAAGGATTGGGCAGGGAATTGGGACAGAATTATAGAAAATATTGAGGCTCGAGGGGAAATTCTAGGTAAGATTATAGAATACTCAGAAAAAAAGAAAGATCCAAATATTCTTGAAGCACCATTTGTAAGTAGAGCTGTGGATAGATATTACGAAATAATTAAAGAATTAAACGATTTAAGGGGTTATGCAAACAAAGAAGAAATTATAAGGGAATTTGAAACATGGCTAGAGAAAGCGAATTAGAAAGGCATTACTTAGCAGAAAGTGAGGAAATTAGAAATTCTTCTAATGCAGAAGAATTACTAAAATATGTAGAATATAAAATATTTAAGGAACAAAGCTATTCTTTTGCTGAAAAATTAATTTCTAAAGGGTCTGAAATTTCATCCAAAATATTAAAATTAAAGCTAGATAAAAAGTCTAAGGAAAGGATAGATAATTTACTTTACTTAACTGGTTATAGAATTAGTGCTGAGCAATTGTATTCCTTTGCTTCGTTAGTGCTAATATTAAGCCTTTTGGTAGGAATTATACTAGTAATTTTTCTATTTAGTTTCTTCGAGTTGGGTGTATCTTTAATAATAGTTGGAATGCTTGGTTATTACTTAATAATAAATTGGCCACATCATCAGTTTATAGGAATGCTAAGTAAATCATCTGGTAGTTTAGTTACTTCGGTTATTTACATGATAATATACATGAGATTACATTCTAACTTGGAAGGAGCACTTTCTTTCGCTGCAGACAATTTAACTGGTTATTTAGCAGTTGATTTTCGAAAAATGCTTTGGGATATAGAGACTAGAAAATATAGAAATGCTAGCGAAGCTCTCGCAAATTACGTTTCATTGTGGGTAGGAATTAACCAGGCATTTGTGGATTCGATGCTTTTAATAGAAAGTGCTGCTTCTCAAAAAGATGCTGAAAGTACTCAACTTTTACTTGATCAAGCTTCTAATCGAATAATAGAAGGAACTTATAATCAAATGAGTCAATATGCTATTTCATTGAGGGAGCCTCTTAACACTATATATATGATAGGTATGATATTACCTATACTTGGAATGGTTCTAATGCCACTAGTAATTTCTTTTATAAGAATACCTTTCTTTTCAGTTGTTGTGGCAATAATGTATGATGTTATGTTGCCTATAATTGTTTACATGCTTTTATATGATAAATTAAGGTTAAGACCAGCTGGTTTTCCTGCTCCAGATGTAAGTAAGGTTCCTGACTTACCTCCTCCTCTTAAATTTAGAATTAAAATAGGGAAAAAAAGTTACTTTATACACTCTTATATACCAGGAATAATAATTGGAGCAATATTTGCATACTTGTCTTATTTGCTCTTACCTTTGATTATTTCAAATAGTTATGTAGCCATTATTGCTTCTCTAGTTATTATTATAGGTATTGGAGTTCCTTTTGCTCTGACCTTTTATCTAGGGTCTTACGAACAAGAAAATTTTGTGAACAGACTTTATTCAATACAAGATTCGTTTTCTTCGGTTGCTTTCCAAATCTCTTCTTTCCTTTCCCAAGGATTGCCTCCAGAGAGTGCTGTCTTATTGGCTCAAAAGAACACTGAAGGCAGTCCTATCCAAGATTTAATGATAGCTATATCTAACAACATTAAAAGACTTGGCTTGTCTTTAAGAGATGCACTTTTTGATCCTTATATAGGAGCACTTTCTAGATTTCCTTCTCCACAAATAGTAGCAGCAATGAAAATATTTTTAGAAACTACTGAAAGGAGTTCAACTTTTGCGAGCATAGCAATGCTTTCCATATCTAAATACTTTTCTAATCTATCTAGAGTAGATTCTCAAGTTAAGAGTTTATTAGAGGAAGTAACTTCTGGGATGAAATTTGAGGTAGCGGGTCTGAGTCCAGTAATGGCAGGGATAGTTGTTGGACTTACTACACTAATTGCTCAAGTTTTAAGCAAGCTAGGTGTTTCCCTTTCTTCTTTACAATCCTTATCATCCAATGCTGCTGTAGGCGGATATGCAGGTGCCGCTCTTGCAATTTTTAGTATATTTAATCTTTCTGGAGGAGCTATACTTCCAGGAGTATTTCAAATAATTGTAGGTTTGTATATCATAGAGCTTTCTCTAATAATAGGATATAGTGTTTCTACAATAAATCGACCTGGAGATCTAGTAGGTATTATAAATCAAATGGCCAAGATTTTGTTTATGTCTCTATTTATATATGTAATTGTTGCCGCAGGTGTAAGTTATTTCTTCGGATCATTAGGAGCATCGGTACTTTCAATAGGTACTTAAATATATTTATAGAAACGCAGATAAAATTTATGGTAGATTTAGACTTTGTATCAGCACCAATAGATGAAGAATTTTATTCTAAGCCAGACAAATATCCAGTGACTGGGTCTCACAATAATCATGAAGTTAGAGCTGAGGGCATTCAAAGATATGATAAAAACGGAAAGCCTTATCCTACGAAGCTTGGCATCCATGGAACTAACGTTGCGGTGGATTTAGATGCCTGTATAGGGGATGGCTCCTGCATGGATGTTTGCCCGGTAAATCTTTATGAATGGCTCTTAAATCCGGGTCAATCTGGCTCTGGAAAAGGAAAACAGATACAGCCAGGTTCTGAAGAATGGAATAAATTTAGAACAGATAAGAGTGATCCAGTTAGAGAATCAGATTGTATATTTTGCATGGCTTGCGTTAATGTTTGCCCTGTTCATGCTATATCAGTTGCTCAAAGAAAATAATTGGAAAATTTAGTACATTAACCAACATAAACTATTTTAGAGAGACCGTAGCTAACTAAATAATTATTTGAAAAGAGTAATTTGAAATAAAGCTTGTTTAGCAAATCACTTGGTATTAAATAAGCAATATTATTATAATAAAGCACAGTTCCGTTAAATATGTATTTACCTACTAAATTATTGCTGTAATTTAATAGTTTGTTTTGAGATTCGTCATAAATTACTGTATTCTTCACAAAAATTATTTTTGTGTGATTAGATTTATTTATAATTATACTCTGAAATCCTAACGGTAAATTTGCTAATTTATACTGGCATATTAACAAAGTTTGGTTCATAGTTGTAAAACCTTCACAGTTTTGAAGATAAGGTAGTATCTCTGAAATTGCTGATTGGTTTATTATTGTCCTTACTTCAAATTCTTTTATTGTAGAGTAGTTGAATGTTGGGTTTATCAATATAAATCCTTTATAGGAAGTATTAGTTTGATTAATGATTTGATTATAAATAGTTTTGTTGAAAATAAAGGTATCGTTGTTCACGTTTATAAAATTAGCTAACTTAATTAAATTCGCTGGTAACAATAAAGTACTTCCGCTCTTATTAGTTACAAAATATTCCAATAAGTAAACATCTGTTTGATTTAAATTGCCAAATTTTGGTAAGTAACTTATGTTTGTTACTAAATAATAAACTAGTATTACAGTAACTAATGTTGCTAATATCAAAATCAGCTCATCCTTCATGAAAATTTACTCTACAAAATTAATGAACTTTTTCTTATATTCAACATTCGATTTTTCTTTTTTCTTAGTTTTTAAAGCTTTGACCTTTTTAGCGCAATCCGGACAATAGTAAGCTTTAGTTACTAGATTGGTTAGAGGATCTTCTTTGTATATATAAACAGCTCTGTCTCTTCTTGTTATCTGACCACACATCGCACATATAACATTATCCTTGTGTCCTCTTCTTATGTCCTTTCCCATATTTACCTCGTTCTAAGTATGATTAATAGTATTATAACATTATGATATTCAAACTATTAATAAATTGCTTTATTTCTAATTTGCGGAATTTCTTACTTTTATAAGAATAAAAATAAATATATTATGGATGAAAAAGAACTAGTTGAATTATCAGAATCTTTAAAAATATTAGATCAGAAGGTATCCCAATTAAGAGATTCGTTAAAAATTATAGATGAAAACACAATTCAAAAATACTCAGATATTTCTAATATTGTTAGTGTTATAAGTAATAAAACTACCCAATTTGAGGAAAGATTAAGTAAGGTGGAATCTAAAATTAATATGATAGAAGCGGAATTAAGGGAAATGGCACGTAGTGAAGACGTAAAAGTGATACAAAAATATTTACAACTTATTGATCCCACAAGATTCTTAAGTAAAGAAGATGTTATTAAAATAATAGAGGATTACTTAGAGAAGAATAAGTGGAGGTGAAAAATATGTTGTCTTTCGGTCCTAAGAAAGAATTGCCGGATATAACTGATTTAATAAATAAAGGTTATAGCTACCAACAAGTCATTGACGAATTAAAAAAGAAAGGTTATGATGATGATACAATTAAGGAGGTTTTAGTTAAAAATAGTGCGGCCTTCAAATTTAATCAGCAGGCTTCTTCTAATATTCAATTAGCTCCTACTTCAAGCGTGATTAGTTCAATTAATAGTGTACAGAGCAACCCGCAAACGCAAAATATCCAAGAAATACAAGCCATTCTAGAACAAATAATAGAAGAGAAGTGGAAAGGTGCTTATAAAGACATTGATGTAATTAATGATAAGATTAAGCAACTACAGTCTTCAATTGATTCTTTAACTTTTTCACTTTCTCAAGTTAATAAAAGAGTTGATGATATACAAGGCATAATTTTAGCTAAAAACGAAGAGTTTAATAAATCTATGCAGAGTGTTAACATAGAGCTTCAAGCATTAGATAAAGTTATGATGGAGCTAATACCCACTCTTAGTAATACTATAAGAGAGATGAGAGATTTAGTAGAAGAGCTAAAATCACTTACAAATAAGGATCAGAAAGTTTAATGAAATTAGACTGGATAATAATTTTTGTAACATTTATTTTTCTTTTTCTATTTCTTGCTGCCTTTAAGATAAATGCGGCTTTTTCGAAATTTTCATTTTACTTATATTATCTCCCTTTTTTAGTTATTTTTGGTTTTTTGTTCGACTTTCTTAGATACTTGCCATGGAGATATGTTGCTTCTAGATTCAAAATTAAATCTTCTATAAATGAGTTTTTGACAATGTTAATATTTTATGGTTTTCAAATAGTGCCACTAGGAATAAACTCGTTTTTGTTTATAAATTATTCGTCTACTATAAAAAGTATAAAGAGGCACTCAGCCTCAATCTCTACAGCTCTTATTATACCTTCTTTTCTTTCAATTGTTTTTTTAGCAATTTTATTCTCTTTTATAGTTGAGCCTACTTACACATTTTATTTTTTAGCGATTTTGGCCATTTTTTATAGTGCCTTCTCAATTTTAGGGTTGAAGGAAATTTGGAATAAATTAATATTTTTTATAGATTCTTTATATAATTCAAAACACTTTAAAAACAAAAAAATCATAAATTTTATTAAAAATTATTTAAAGGATCAGAAAAACCTGCGTAATTTATTATCCCAGAAAAAATTGCTTATTACTATAATTCTTTATTTTCCTTCTTTAATAATTGAAGGTTCGTTATTATTTCTCTCTGCTAAATCTTTTGGTATAAATATGGGCATACTCACTTCTCTTTTTATCTTCTTTTCTTCCAATACTATCGGTCTACTTAGTTTTTCCCCAATGGGATTGGGAGCTATGGATATTGTATCTATTTCCATGATGGAAGGTATTCTTCAAATACCGGGGGCAGAAGCAGTAGCAATACAAGCATTGTTCCGAATATTTAATTTAGTTTTACCTTTAATAATAAGTTATGGAGCGTTACCCATTTATAAGCGTAGTAATACCTACAAAAAATGAATCTAAAAACATAGTTAGATTAATTAAATCAATTAAAAAACAAACATATCAAAATTTTGAAATATTAATAGGGGATTATTCTACTGATAATACTCCTATTATTTGTAAAAATTTAGGGGCTAAAGTTTTCAGAGCTAAACGTCCTGGCCCTTCAGCAGGAAGAAATATTGCTCTAAAGCATGCTAAAGGGGACATTATAGCATTTATAGACGCAGATCTTATTCTTAGAAAAAATACTTTTAAGAAAGTAGTAGATGCTTTCCTAAAAAATAAAGATGTAGTGGTAGTTAAAACTTTATTTGTGCCAATCTGGAGCGAAGTTCCTAAAGAGAAAAGGACTGCAATAAAAATAGCTAATTATTTGAATAATTTTTTAATAAAGAATACTGATTTTTTGAAGGGTAAATTAATGACTTACGCTTGTGTTTTTTGTAGAGCCGATGCGGTTAGAAAAGTAGGGTATTTTAATGAAAATATAAATATAGCTGAAGATGCTGATTTTTATCAGCGCCTTGGTAAATATGGTAGATTTATGACTATAAATGAAAAAGTAGGTTTTTCATACAGGAGATTTATAAAGAAAGGCATGCTCAAAACTATATTGTTCTACATAAAAGGAGTTATAAAAACTGAGCTACTTCATAAAAATAAAGATGAATTGGAGGAAGTTAGGATTTAAAGAAGAAGAAATAGAAGAAGCAAGAAGGTTTGCTGAATTGTGTTATAATGATAAGAGATGGAATGGTAATCCAGTGCTTATAATATTAGATGCATGCTTTGATAGTATAGGATTAAATTACTTTAGCGTTGTATTTCGGAAAACTTATAAATTTTATCTAGAGAAAGTAAAGACTGGAAAAGTAATAAATTGCAAAGACCTGTTGACAGAACAAAATTTAGAGTATGTTAGATCATTATTAAACAATGATCGTGTAGTAAATTGCATTAAAAAAATATGCGAAATTGTAAGTAAAAATGAAAATGAATATAAATTTTTAAAAGAGTGGGCTTTTAGAGCAGATCCATATAAGTTTAAAGAAGACATAATAGGCAAAATAAATGGCGTTGGAATTAATACATTTCAATATTTGAGGATGCAGGTAGGAGTTGATACTATAATGCCTGATAAAATAATTATAAAGTGGCTGAAGGAAAGAGCGGGGCTTAAAATTGACAATCCTTTTGATGCAATAGAGAAAGGCCATAAATTTGCTAGTTCTATAGGCCTTAAGGATACAGAGCTTTGTTGGGCTATTTGGATAAGTGAAAGTAATGAGTTTAATAAAATTATAATTATGTAGAGTATATAAAATAAATGACAGATTTCAGAAAGATAGAGGAAGAGGTAGTTTCAGCATATAAAGATTTACCTGCTCGTATAAACAACAAAATAAAGACAAAGAGTAAATTCTATTTTCTCGATGGACCTCCCTTCGTAACAAATGAGATACATCAGGGAACTCTTTATACTTATTTTATTAAGGACAGTATCTTAAGATATAAGATTTTGCAGGGTTTTGATGTTAGAATACAACCGGGGTGGGATACTCAGGGACTTCCTATAGAAATAAAAGTACAAGAAAAATTAAAACTTAATAGTAAAAAAGAAATAGAAAACATCGGTATTGATAAATTCATACAAGAATGTAAAACATTTGTTAATGATCTTATTGCAAGAAATACCAACATATTTATCAAATCTGGAATATTCATGCATTTATTTAAGCCCTATATAACATACGAAAATCAATTTATTAGCGGAGTTTGGGGTGTTATAAAGAAAGCTTACGAAGAAAGTCTTTTAGAAAAAGGTTGGGAACCAACTTGGTATTGCACGCATTGTGAAACTCCTATGGCTAATTATGAAACTAAAGATTCTTATATAGAAAAAGAAGATAATTCTCTATTTTTCCTTCTAAAACTAAAAGACTCGGATGACTATTTATTAGTGTGGACTACAACTCCATGGACTATTCCAGCCAATGTTGCAGTTGCCGTAAATGCAGAAGAAGACTATGAAGAAATAAAAATAGAAAATAGAAATATAATAATAGCAAAAAAGAGAGAAGATTTACTTAAAAAATACAATATTGCTTACACAGTTTTACGTGTGTTTAAGGGAAAGGAATTACTTGGTAAACATTATTTCCATCCATTTGCTGATCTTCCTTTAGTTAAGGATTATGTTAATAAAGATAATTTTAATATCGTGATAGATGGATCAGCATTTAAGGGCGAATTAGATGAACCTTTCGTAAACGTAGAAGAAGGTACTGGTATTGTTCATGTTGCACCAGGTCATGGAATAAGCGATTATGCAATTTCTAGAGAGTATTCATTACCTATTCTATCTCCAGTTGATAATAAAGGAGAATATACACAAGAAGCAGGGTGGCTTGCAGGAAAGACAATTTGGGAAGGAAACAATTTAGTAATAGAATACTTAAAAGAGAAGGGCCTTCTATTCTTAACCCAGAAAATAAGGCATAAGTATCCAGTTTGCTGGAGATGTAAGAATCCGTTAATAACACGGGCTAGCGAACAATGGTTTTTGCGCGTAAAGCGCATAAAAAATCAATTGATTGAATTAGTTGAAAAAATAAATTGGGTGCCTAGTTCTTCCAAAGAAATGATGAAAAATTGGCTCGAAGGCATAAATGACTGGGTAATATCAAGGCAAAGGTATTGGGGGGCTCCTTTGCCCATCTGGACTTGTGAAAATAATCACATATATGTAGTAGGAAGTAAAGAAGAATTAGAGAGGCTTTCTAATAAAAATTTAGAAGATCTTCACAGACCTTATATAGATGAAATAACTTTTCCTTGTCCATCATGTAAGAAAGAAATGAAGCGCGTTCAAGATACACTAGATGTTTGGATAGATTCGGGTAGCGCTTCATTCGCAAGTTTAGGAGGAGAACATACAGAAGAATTTAATAAATGGTACCCTGCAGATTTTATAACAGAAGGACACGATCAAATAAGAGGATGGTTCTATAGTCTTCTAGTTTTGGGGTATGTTTACAAAAAAGATATTTGCTATAAAAATGTACTTATGCATAGATTTGTGGTAGGGGAAGATAAACAAAAACTTTCTAAGAGTTTAGGAAATTACATTCCCCTAAATGAATTTTATAGTAAAGGCTATAGTGCTGATGCGCTTAGATTGAGTATGATTTCTAAATCTATGGATGATAACATAGTTTATAAACTTAAAGACGTTGAAGACTACACAAAAGTGCTTAATGTTTTAATAAATTTAGGTAAACTTTACGAAGAGATTTTGAAATTTGAAAATAATTTGAAAAGTGAGAAAATTGATTCGTTTAAAGAAATTTATAATAAGTGGATAATTTATGAGTGGGTTAAATCTAAAAGAGCTATCGTAAATGCGTTGGATAATTATAAGCTAAGCGAGGCTACTAATATATTTATAGATTTTTTGGTGAACGAATTTAGCCAAAATTATCTTAAAATCGCAAAGGATGACATATTTTACAGGGATTCTTACGAAAGTGCATTCGTTACGAAAAATATTATAAAAGAATTAATAATTTATAGTAGTATTTTTGCACCATTAACAGCAGATTATCTTAATCTAAATTTGTTTTCCAAGAAATTTACATTAGAAGAATATTTACCTGACCCCGATAGGTTTGCTGGAATTGATTTAAGCGATGATTATCAAGTAGCAAGCGAAAAAATGATAAATTCGCTACATCTTCTTTCCGAATTATTAAGAGTTAGAAACGAACTACACATTAATCTAAGAAGAACTATAAAAGAAATAATTATACTTGATGAAAATTTAAAAGACAGTGTGGATTTATCAATAATTTCGAGACTTGCTAATATAAAGAAATTAACGTTTAGTCAAGAGGTCCCTAATTTAAATAATTATAAATTAATAGGAAAAATAGCGGTAGACGATTCTTTAGATAACGAAATCTTGAAAGAGTGGGAAATAAGAGAAATAAGTAGGATAGTTCAGGATATGAGAAAGAAGGCTGGCCTTAAAAGAGAGGAAAAAGCTATAATATCTATTACTAACGTTGAAAAGGAAGTAATTGAAGCGGTTTTACAAAAGACTAATAGCAGGGAAGGAACAGGTAGCATAGCTTTAAGTAATAAAATAAATATTAATAATAAAGAAATAGAGATAAATCTTTATAGATAAATGCTATGGCAAATTACACTGTTGTTAACTTAGTTGCAAGCATAACTTTAGATACAAAGCTACCTTTGTCTAAGATGAAGACAAAGCTTCCTAATGCAAGGTATAATCCAGAAAGATTTCCTGGGCTAGTACTAAAATATGAGGACGTTAAACCTACATTTTTAGCTTTCGGGAGTGGAAAGCTTGTTTGCGTAGGAGGTAAGACCAGAACAGATATAGATGAAGCAATGGTTCGCTTAAAAAAGGACTTAAAGAAGTTAGGAATAGACATAGGAAACAACTACGATATAAAAATACAGAATATTGTGGTTACAAGTGATCTTGGAAGGCCTGTTGATTTAAACAGAATGGCTTACGAATTAGATGATACCCAATATAATCCAGAACAATTTCCGGGTTTAGTTTACAGACTCGAGCTTAACGAGAAAGATACTGTTACTTTTCTAATTTTCGGTAAAGGTAAAATTGTTTGTGGTGGCGCGAAAGACGAGAAACAAATAGAGAAAGGCATAGATATATTAATTAATACATTAAAAGAAAAGAACTTTTGAAAAAGAAGAAAAAAAATTCAAAAAATTCTTGAGAAATTGTTTTAATTAATTTTTATTTGATTTTTCAGCAGATGAGAGCGATGTATATTTAATTCTAATTCGGGCGATTAGTAATCGTGTGCTCAACATCTCGACTTTCGTCTCGATGCTTACACACCGATTCTATCAACGAGGTCTTCTACCTCAGCCCTACACCTTTTTGCGTTGGGCTTCGAGCTTAGATGCCTTCAGCTCTTATCCCTTGGCGCGTGGCTACGCGGCGTACTCTGCCGAATAACCGCTCACTAGAGGCGCCGACTTGTCGTTCCTTTCGTACTGGCCAAGTCTTACGCTCAGGTGTTCTACCCCCACCACTCAGGAACCGGCCTGCTTCTCAGCGGCCTAAACTCAGCTCACGATCCTCTTTGACCAGTGGGCACCTGTACCCTTGGCTGCTTCTGCACAGCCAGGATGAGGAGAGCCAAAATCTGTGGAGCAAACGGCTAGGTCGATGTGAACTTTCGCCAGCCACGACTCTCTTACGCCCGAGGTAGCTTTTCTGTCATAGATAGCAGTCACGAAGACTAGCTATCTGTTCGCTAGCCCAAGGTTTCCCTTCTGGACACCTTGATTTGGAGTGTCCAGTCAGGCCAGCTTTTGCGCTTGTACTTTAGGACTGATTTCTATACAGTCCAAGCTGACCTTAGGACTCCCGTGTTATCTTTTCGCGGGATTGCCACCCCAGCAAAACTGCCCACCTGATGCTGTCCCATATAGGTTAGACACGCTGGATTCGCTAGGCAGTGTTACATTGGCGGCTATCTTAGCACCGAAATGCTAAGCATAACGCCTCCTGCCTACGCTATGTAGCAAATCCAAACGTATCAACAGCAGGCTGCAGTAAAGTTCTCGGGGTCTTGTCGAGCAAGTGGGGGTCCCTGGTCTTTGCACCAGGACGATAGTTTCGCGGGTTTCCTGCCAGGGACAGTGGGGACCTCGTTACGCCGTTCACAAGCCACCAATCAGATGGCAATGTATTATGCTTGTTTACGAAGGTCAGGAATTACCTCCGCCGCTAGCAGACCCTTATGGCCATTGGACTGACCTTTCGGGTAACTGCGCTGGGCAGGCGTCACCGACCGTACAAAAGGTTGCCCTCTAGCGGTCGGCTATGCTTTTAATAAACAGTCAAGCCCCCCTTGTCACTGCGCCCTAAACTAGCTCATCACCAGTTTAGGGATCCCTTCTAGCGAACATACGGGACCAATTTGCCGATTTCCCTTGGCAGGATTAAATCCCTCGCCTTAGCTTCTTCCGCCAGTGAACCTGTGATGGTTTTTATTACGGTCTCTATGTTGCATTATCTTTTCTCTTTCATGGGAGCAGGAACTCGGCTCATGCCTTGCGGCACTACTGCACTACGAAGACTTCTCAGCATTACGCTTCTCCATCTTCTTCATGCAGTACTACAAACGGCAATTTGTAGGAGCCTATTCCTACCCGAAGAAAAGAATAACAACATAGAGGCTCCGGAATATTAACCGGATTCCCTTTTCGGCGTATTCCTTTCGAAATACGCCTTAGGACCGGCTAACCCCTCCTAGATAAACTTGAGGAGGGAACACTATCACATTCGGCGGAAGGGATTCTCACCCTTCTATTTGCTACTCCCACCGGGATTCTCAATGCATGCGGGTCCAGTAATGCTCACGCATTACCTTCTAGCCCACATGCACGCTCCTCTACCACCTAACTTTTCGTTAGGTCATGAGTTTCGGCAGTGCACTTAACCCCGTCCGTCTTCAAGTGTGATTATCTAGACTGGTGAGTTGTAACACACTCCTTAGAGGATGGCCACTTCTGAGCCTACCTCCCAGTTGTCTCTGATAATCACACTTTTTGCGTGTACTTAGTGCACATTTAGGGGCCTTAACTCATGTCTAGATTGTTCTCTTCTCGGTGTCCAACTTTACGCCAGACACCCAACCACTACGATATAGTATCTCATACATTCTGAGTTTGACAGGAAGGCTGCACCTTTCGGTGCATGCACATCCTATCAGTGACTTTACCGTATGAGAACCATCGTAGTGGCTGTCCTGTGGGACATTTCGAGGAGAACCAGCTACTACCGAGTACGATTGGTTTTTCGCCCCTATACCCAAGTCAACGGAGAGGAGACACCTCACCCGGTCAGACCTCCACCAGGCATAAAGCCCGGCTTCGTCTTGCTTGGGTATAGATCACTCGGCATCGGGTCTTGGGCACATGACTTAACGCCCTTTCAGACTCGCTTTCGCTGCGGCTTCCCATGGAAGGTTAGCCTCGCCATGCACCCAAACTCCCCGGCCCTTTATCCACAAAGGATGGTGCAACTCCGTAGAGCCGCACCAACTGTAGCCGTAGAATTTCAGGCTCTTTTCACCCTCTCTTCGAGAGCGCTTTTCAACGTTCGCTCGCGCTACTATGCGCTATCGGATTTTAGACATATTTAGGGTTAGAGGTTCGTGCCCCCTATCTTCCCAGGAGAATCTCAACCCCTGGTACTCTTTGCAATCCGAAGCTAACTTTTGAAGCTACGAGACTGTCACTCTCTACGGTGCCACATTCCAGTGGACTTCGCTCCAAAGTTAGCTTCTTACGATTGCATCACATCTCTTCTTGCGAAGATTCGATTTGCCCTCCTCCCCTTTCGGTCGCCCCTACTCAGGGAATCTCGATTGATTTCTTTTCCTCTAGGTACTAAAATGTTTTACTTCCCTAGGTTCCCCTTCCTCTTACGAGGAATCTGTCCTTTCGGACAGGCATCACGCATTCGGGCATGAGGAGATCAACGGCCGCGTGCGCCTACCTCCTCCTTTTCGCAGCTTGCCACGCCCTTCGTCGGTGTCTAAAACCTAGTCATCCATTCTACGGCTTGGGAGTAGAATTAAATATACATCGCTCTCATCTGCTGAAAAATCAGCATTAATTCTTCCTTCACATTTTTACAATGCGAAGTGCATAAATAATTATTAGTAAGATTTTAAATATTTAAACGTTAGAAACAAGAAGTTAATAATATCTTGATTTTAAGCAAAATTTATAAATAAATGCTTTCTATTATAATCTTTTTGAAGTTAAGTATAAACAGGTAAAAAATGATGTAATGATTTTTACATAGGAAGGATTTATAGGTTTTTATTAAGATCCGGAATCTTTAATTTAAAAAAACAAGTATTAGCGAAAAATTCGACACTTAAATACATTTTAGAAATTATTGCTATTTATTCGTTTATCAAATTTACAATTAATTACTAAAGTTCTTATTTTAAGGATAATTTAAGAGTTGTAAATAGAATTTTACTGTTTAGTTATTAGCATATATTTTTAGCCTTAAAAATATTAAAAGCAAAATTAAATCTAGAATTAATAATTAAACTAAAACTTGACAATTTATCTTACCAGAGGTTTTACGTCGATGCATTTACCTCCTGCTATTGTTACACCCATGTCTCTTATCGCAAATCCAGCCAATTGTTTTATAAATCCTGCTTTTTCAATCACAACTGGCTTTAGAGGCTTGAGTACTACCTCTGCAATATCTCCTGCTTTAAGTGTAGAAGGATTTTGTTCTAATGTTTGCCCTGTTTTAGGATCTATCTTTCTAAGTAATTTTTCAAATTTTACAGGAACATGAGCTTCGTGGACGTGCATTACAGGTGCATAACCAACTGCTATTGCTGAAGGATAGTGTTTTCCTGGCTGCTGAGGTAACAATACTATTTGAGCTGTAAATTCTTCAGCTACTGTTGGAGGATTATCCGGCTTTCCAATCACATCTCCTCTTTTTATTTGATCTTTTTCTATTCCTCTTATGTTGATTCCTATGTTATAGCCTGCAGGGGCTTGATCCAATCTCTGATAGTGCATTTCTATTGATCTTACATCTCCCGTTAGATGAGCGGGTTCTACTACTATCTTATCTTCTGGCTTTAGTATTCCTGTCCTTACTACACCTGCCACTACGGTTCCTACTCCTGGAATAGAATATACACTTTCTATCGGTATTCTTAATGGCAAGTTAGATAGACTTTCAGGAGGAGCCAAGGAATCCAGCGCTTCTAGAAGCGTAGGACCGCTATACCATCCCATCTTGTCTGATTTCTTAATTAAGTTTTGATCTTCCTTCGCAGAAATTGGTATAAAAGTAACCTTATCTATTCCAGGCCAAACAGTTGATAATTTTTGTATTGTTTCCTTCTTAACTTGCTCAAACTTGTCCTTATCATAGTTAAGCAAATCTAGCTTGTTAATTGCTACTATGAGCTGTTTTACTCCTAATATTTTTAGCAAAGTGGTATGTTCAATAGTTTGCTCTCTTACTCCTTCCTTTCCATCAATTACTAACACTGCAGCATCAGCCTCGCTTGCTCCACTTATCATGTTTTTGATAAAGTCTGCATGTCCTGGAGCATCTATAATCGTGAAAGTATATTTGTTACTTTCAAATTTAGCGTGGCTTAAATCTATAGTTACTCCTTGCTTTATCTCTTCAGCGGAAGAATCCAGGAAGTAAGCAAATTCGAATTCTGCCTTTCCTAATTCCCTCATTTGTTTTTCTATTTTTTGCTTTTCTTGTTCAGTAAATACTCCTAAATCGTAAAGAAGTCTACCTACTGTTGAGGACTTACCAGAATCTACGTGCCCAACAAAAACTAAATTAATGTGAGGTTTGTCAGCCATATGAATTATATTATATCGATATTTAAAACTTTTCTAGCTTTTTGGAGGGGGTATTGCAGTAGGAGTGCTTCCTCCATGCCAAGTTCTTCTAGGAATTATTTGAACTTGGTATATTCTTTCAGAGTTATCATCTAAAACTATTGCAGCACCTGGCAGTCTTGGTAAATCAACTACTAAGTCTCTTATTTGTGTAGATAAGTAGGTTTGCATTACTGCATTAAGTGCTTTTATGTCTATCTCAGCAGTTATGTGATGTGAAATAATTATGTCTGCTTGAGTAATAACATCCGTATTTAATTTTCCCGGTTGCTGCGTAGCAACTATTAAGCCTATTCCTGGTTGTCGTCCCTCTTTTATTACTCTTGAAAGCGGAGCAGTAGCAGCAGTAACAGCATCATTTGGTATAAATTCATGTACTTCATCAATAAACATCCATACTATCGGAATTCTTCTTTTATTAGCTATCGAAGTAAATTGACTTATTACATCACTTTTTTCTTCTTCTCTTCTAGCTATTATTCTTGTTTCAAGTATATCTTTTGCTAGTAAGCCCACAACCAATGACCTTAAATTAAATGCTCCCAATGCGTGAGAATATAAGCTAACATCTAAAACATTTATTCTTGCTGGTGTTAAGATTTCTTCTATATTTGTTCCTTCCCTATCAAAAACGCCCCACATCTTAGCTGTTTGGAATCTTTGTATTATCGCCTCTTTTGTTATTGCACTTATTGGTAATGATTTTGCACTTTCTATTATATCGTCAATATCATACTTAGAATGAGATTCCTTCAAAGGTTGAAGTGCTTGAGAGATTGCTATTCCATATTCATCGTTTAGGGAAAAATTGAATATATAACACCAATCATCAGCAGTGAGTTCAGAAGTCCTTATTGAGAAAGGATAATCTGCCATATCTGGATCTCTTCCTTTTATTTCATCAAATACTCCTTTAGGTACAAATATAGAAACATTTTTGAAGCCTTGTGGTTCTATTCCCCATTCTCTTAACAGTCTTTCATCCTTGTAATTAGGATTTTTCATTGTCCAATAAATTCCCATAGTATCTATTATTAAGGAAGTTATGTTTTGAGCTATTTCAGGATCGAGAGAAGCTAAACCTTCTGCTATCGCTCCCATAGTGTAGCTTTTTCCGCTACCTCTCTTTCCAGCTATCAATATAACATGTGGCCTTAAAGCATCTAACAATATTCTATTGCCTAAGGTTATTAAATTACCCATTTTTATGTACTGCTTAGCTAGAAAAATTGAAGCTTTATTACCGTATAAATTTATATCCTCTTCATTTCTACCTATGATTATTTCATGTGGCATATAATATATATGAAATCTCAAAATATAGATATAAGAAAAGGTTTGGATTTTGAGGAAAGGGTTAAAGATTTATTTAAGGAGTATGGTTTTAAATCAAAAAGAAATCTTATTTTTAAGGAAAAAGGTAGAAAGCATCAAATAGATGTTTTTGCAAGCTGTGAAAAATATAGCATAGCAATAGAATGTAAATATCACAATTATCTCAATCAACAAAAATTAATAGAAATATTCAATAACTTGAAAATAAAAATAAAAAGCTTAGGATTCAATAAGCCGGTTTATTTACTTATAGTTACAAAAAACAATAATTTAATTTTGAACGATAAGATAATAGCTATTAAATATGAAGATCTTGTTTATTTTCTGAATAATTTAGATATAGAAATCAATAAATTAGTAAAGGTTTAATTATAAAATGTAAAAGAAGCGGCAGTAGTCTAATGGCAGGATATTGGCCTTCCAAGCCAAAGATACGGGTTCAAATCCCGTCTGCCGCAAAGTTTGAAAAATCTAAGTTTTATCAAATGTTTAAAATCTCATAATTCAGTAGATTTTTTATGCGCAACAATTATGTTGTTATTCCTACGTATAAAGAAGTAGATAACTTAAAAGTACTTCTCCCTAAATTATCGAAGTATAAAGTAGTCATTATCGATGATAATTCACAGGACGGAACGATTGAATTGTGTAATAAATTTAAAAATGTGCATGTTTTAGTAAGACCAAAGAAGGAAGGCATATCATCTGCAGTATTAGAAGGAATAAAACTCCTTCCACGAAATTCAAAGGTAGTAGTAATGGACGCAGATCTTCAGCATGATTTCCGACTATTAAGTAAAATTTTTAACAAATTAGAAAAATATGATTTTGTAGAATGTGTAAGAATAAATAAATCTTCTATGAGCTTTATCAGAAGAGTAATTTCTAATATTTCTGACTTACTTTTTTTAGCCTTTGTTCCTGAGACAAAAGTACTTAAAGATAGAAACACAGGGTTTTTTGGGTTTCGGTTAGAAAGTGTTGATATTAAAAAATTAAGACCAGGAATAGGTGAATGGAAAATAGCTATAGATATATTTCTTGCATTAAAAAGAGGGAGCAAAATAACAAGTATAAGTTATTTTTTTGGAAAGAGAAAATATGGCAAATCAAAACTTTCTCTTGCTTCTTTCTTTTATACATTCAAGCAGCTTTTAAGGCTAAATGATTATCGTATTTTTAAGTTTGCTTTCGTTGGGTTTTTAGGATTAATAGTTAATGAAAGTATATTGTTCTATCTTGTTAAATTTTTAAGAATACAAGAATATATTTCGTTAGTTTTTTCTATAGAAGGATCTACTTTATTTAATTTTGTATTATTAAGGGAATTCGTATTTGATAAAAGAAAATCTAAAAATAGTTTGTTAAAATTTCATTTAGCAGTTTTGTATTCTCTTATAATAAATTACTTAGTTGCGCTCTATTTATCACTTTTTGTCAACTATCTTTTTGCTAATTTTTTAGGGATATTAATTTCATTTATATTTAGATACTTTTACTCAGAACATAAAGTTTGGACAGAATTTTCTGAATAGCAATTAATTAAATTATTTTCATAATTTTAGTTTTGAAATAATCAAATCATTTTATTAATAATATTTATTAATGCTGGGTTGGCCGAATGGCAAGGCGCCAGCCTCGAAAGCTGGTGGGTAAAACCCATGCAGGTTCGAATCCTGCACCCAGCGCTTCTCTTATAATACTAAATGCACCGGCCGGGATTTGAACCCGGGTCTCCACCGTGGCAGGGTGACGTCTTACCAACTGGACTACCGGTGCTCTTAAAGCAATTTTCTTATAATATAAGAAACATAACTAAACAAATATCTTAATCTATAATACAATTCTTTTATTAGTGGGTTTATTATTTCATTTCCTTCAAAAACGTAAAAGATTAAGAATATCAAAACTACAAGTAATAAAGTCATTTCTAAGAGATTTAAAAAGTAAAAGAGATAAAGTATGATTACATAAAATACCCAGCCAAATAAACCAGCTAGTTTATTTTTATATGTTATTAATATAAACCCGAAAAACATTAAAAGAAGAGAAAGTGAAATTATTCCTGGAGATAGAACCACTAAACTAAATATGAAGCTCATAACAATTTAAGCTTTTCAGTTATTGGGTCTATTTTTTCACTCTCTATAGGTCCTATTCCTATTGCCGTTTCAGTATTTGGCAAGATCTGTGTTTTACCACTATCTACTATCACAACAAAATCTATATTGTTCTGCCTTAGTAAATCTTTAATTTTATCAAACTCTTCTTTATCTTTTACCTTTAAAACTATTTTAGTTTGGCCTTCTTCAAGCCATTTTTGTGCTATCTCTTTTCTTAAATTCTCCGTCTTTAAAAAAGCGCTTAAGCTGGCATGCGCAACCTGACTAGCAATTTTTCCTGTCGTCATTCCAAGATCCTTTCTTACTATTATTACTTGCTTTATCATAAAGCTTATAGTAAAATATTAATAAAAGTACTAAGTTTAGTTTAAATGTTGTGCGTCTCATGTAAAACTGATTTATCTATACGAGAAGGTAGCACTTCATTTAAATGTCCTAAATGTGGCGAGAATATAGGAAGATGCGGAAATTGCAGAAAGAGAGGAGTAAAATACATTTGTCCAAGTTGCGGATTTGAGGGACCTTAAATATGGGTAAACTAATTATTAATATAAAGGCAGTGAGCAAGCAACCCGGAGTAGATATAAAAGAAAAGGCAATTCAAATAGTTAAGGCATATGGAAGTATTTATAAGACAGAAGAAGTACCTATAGGCTTTGGAATTTCATCCTTTAAAATTACATTAATTTCACCAGATTCTGTAAGCACTGATGAAATGGAAGAGGCTTTTAGTAAAATAGAGGATATTGATATTTCTATTGAGGATGTAAGCGTTCTTCCAGAAATCTGATTTATCGTTTAAATACTTAATTTACATAAATTACTTATGCAACTAGAGAGTAGTGAATTTATAGAGCTAATAAAAGACACTTTTGATTTAAATCTATATGAGGCCTCTGCATTGTATGCATTAATAAATAAAAAAATAGGAGATGCGGTATCAATAAGTTCTATTGCTAATATTCCTAAGTCTAGAGTTTACGATATTTTAGAAAGCTTAGTTAAGAAGGGTTTTGTAACTATTATAGGATCGAGGCCTATAAAATATAAAATTAATAGTTTTGATGAGATTATCGAGAGCGTTAAAAGCATTTATGAAAAAGAATATGAAGAAAAGATAAATAGGTTGAACAAAGCTTTGGAATCTTCTGCCTTTAAAAAATTGAAAGAAATGCTCGATGAGGAAAATTATCCATTAGAATCTGGGCTTCCAAAAGTTTATGATGGGTTCAATTCTGTTATGAAGATAAATAAAGTAATCAAGGATGCTAAGCACATAGCACTTATATCCCTATATTCAGAAGCGGAAAAATTACTCAAGAAAACATCTAAATCAATAAGCTTCGCTAAAGTAAAAGGTGCAGATGTAGAAATTTTCTTATATAAAGATAAAAATTTAAATATTGATTTAAAGCACAAGCTATTAGACATGGAACTGGGCAACCTAATAATATCTGACAAGAAGGATATTTTCTTAATATCTAGGGATAATAATAGAGTTGTTCATTTAAATGATTGTTACTTAGCTTCAAAATACTTAGAAATAGCTAATGCTCATTCTCACTGAATTATGTATATAAAGGAGCTAGAGCTAGAAAATTTTAAGTCATTTAAAGGGAAATCTACTTTGATTTTTAAAAACGGTTTTAATGTGATATTTGGACAAAATGGTTCTGGAAAAAGCAATATAATCGATTCAATTTTATTCATTTTAGGTGAAACTTCAAAAAAAGAAATGCGTGGCGAATCGTTAACTGATTTTATCTATAAAGGAGAATCAAGTCCTGGTTTTGCTAAAGTTACAATAAAAATAGATAATTCGGATAAAAGGATCAAAGAGTATGGCAATGAAATTATAATTACTAGACTAGTTAATAGAGAAGGAAAGAGTGCATATAGAATAAATGGAAGCAGAGCTACACGTGAACAGCTTATAAACATTCTTTCAGAGTTAAAAATATCTAATAGAATTAATGTAATACCACAAGGAAAGATAAACGAAATTGTAGAATCTCAAGAAGAAGAGCTAGTCGAACTCATAAAATCACTTTCAGGAATAAGTTCTTTTGATAGCAAAAAGGTTAAGGCTGAAGAAGAGCTTAAGAAAAGCATAGAAAATATATCGAAAATAGAGTTAATAAGAGAAGAAAAAGTTAAACAACTTAAAGAACTTGAAGAAGAAAGTAAAAAAGCTGAAAACTATGAGAAAGATAAAGAAATACTTAGTCAGATAGAGTTTAAAATATTAAAACTGAAACAAAAAGATTTGGAAGAAGTTTACTCAAAAGTTAATGCTAATTTTACTAGCTTAGAAGAAAAAGAAAAGGAATATAGGAGCAACTATGAAGCTCTTGAAAAAGAAATAGAAAATACAGATTACAATATTAAAGAATTGGAAAAAAGAAGAAAAGAAGAAGGCGGAGAAAATTACGACCGTTTAGAGCAAAGTTTAAGAGAATTAGAAAACGAATCTGTTAAAGTTAAATTCGAAATTGAAAACAAAAGTAACAACTTAGAGGAATCAAAAATGTCATTAAAAAATGTTATAAACGATTTAGAAATAAATAATAAAAGATTCGCTGAAAATAAATCTACAGCAGAGAAATTAAGAGAAGAGATTGCATTACTTAATGAAAAGCGTAATTTAATATCTTCTAAATTAGAAGAGGCTAAAAAAACTAATAAGCGAAGGGAAGAAATAACGAAAGAATTAGAAGAAGTAAATAATAATATAATAGAAACGCAAAGACTTATTTCTAGTGAAAAAATTATTTTGGAAAACTTCCAAAAGGCTCAATTTATACAATCTCAAATAGACTCTTTAATTAATGAAAAAAAGAATTTAGAGAGCGAACTATCATATTTTCTAAAACAACAGAGAGATTTGGAAGACAAACTAGAATTAGTAAAAGCAAAACTAATTTATACTCCAGAAGAGCCTAACATTGTAAATATATTGAAGAAAATCCCAGGCGTGTTAGATACAGTTTCTAACTTAGTGAAGGTTAAAAATCTAGACATTGCAGAAGCAGTTGTTAGAGCAGGTGGTTCTAGGTTAAATTTGGTAGTTGTAGAAACAGAAGAAGTAGCTAAACAAGCAATAGAATTTATTAAATCTAATAAACTAGGTTATGTTAACTTTCTCCCACTTAATAGAATATTCGATAGAAAACACATTGAAATACCAAAGGAAGAAGGAGTTTTAGGAAAGGCCATAGATTTTATCGAATATAATCCAGAATTGCGCAACGTAATGGAATTTGTTTTTGGAGATACTTTAGTAGTTAAAGATTTCGAAGTTGCTAAAAAATTAAAAAACTATAGATGTGTAACGTTAGATGGTACTATTTTTGAAAGCAATGGAATAATTTCCGGTGGATCATCAAAAGAAATTGATAAGAAAGTAGATGCATTAATGAAGAAAACTATAATCGAAGACCTACAAAAGCAAAAAAATGAGATAGAGAATAAAATCGCAAAGATTAAAGAAGAAATTTTATTAAATAATTCAAAAATAAAAGAAATAGAGGCAAGAATAGAGAGCTATAATAAAGAACTTACTTCCTTAAAACCTTTTTTAAATGATGCAAATAAACTTAAAGAAGTACAAAATATAGCTGAATTAGAGAAAAAGAGAGCGGAATTATCGGAAGAATTGTCTAAATTAAAAGAAGAGAATGTAGAAGTTTTAGAGAACGAGCTTAACATATTGAGCAAAGAGATTGCAAGTAAGACTGCTAGATTAGAAGAATTAGAAAAAAATCTTAATTCTATACTTTTACCATATATAAGAGATTTGAATAAAAGAAAAAATGATTTAGAACAGTTAATATCGAAGCTTGAGAACGAATTAGTTGCTTTAAATAAAAGGAATGAGGTTTTACTCCAAGAAATTGAAAAAAGAAGAAAGGAAATCGAATCCGTTTATAGCGAACTAGGGAATATTGAGAAATCTTTAGAAGAATTAAGGCTTAAGAAAGATGATTTATCCAAAGAATTAAATAAAATTAGCAAAGAGCTTAATAAGATCAATTCAGATAAAGAAAAAATTTATAAATCTAAAATAGAACTAGAAACTAAACTTAATGACATAAAAGAAAATTTGTCAAAATTTTCTTTCAATATAGAAAGCTTTTCAGAAAGCTTAGATGATTTAGTTAAGTTAAAGAAAGAAGTAGAAGATAGACTTTCTAATTATGGAAAAATAAATGAGCTTGCACTTGATCAATATAACAAATTACAAAAGGAAGTTAGAGAAATAGACGAAGAACTGGAAAAACTAAAGAAAGAAAAGGAAAATATAGAGAAGATAATTAGTGAAATAGAAAATAAAAGGAAAGATGCATTTTTAGCAACTCTTCAGAAACTGAATGAAACATTTAATTATTTAATTAACTTTTTCTTAAAAGGAAAGGGCGAAATAATGCCATTAGAAGAAAATAATGTTGTTGATGGTGGTCTTAAAATAAAAATATCTCTTCCAGATAAAAATGTCTCTTCTGTAAGAATGCTTAGTGGAGGCGAGAAAAGTCTTGTTTCCCTTGCAATAGCCTTATCTATGGCAAAAGTAGCAGATGTTCCTTTCTTCGTATTTGACGAGGTCGATGCCGCTTTAGATGCCGAAAATGTTACTAAGCTTGCGGAATTACTTAAAAATGTTTCAGCACAAAGGCAAATAATAATGATTTCTCACAATGATTTGGTGCCTAAATATGCAACATGTTTAATTGGAGTTGCCATGGTTAATGGTTCTTCGAAAATAACTTCTATATCTCAAGATATGTTTAACAAAAATTAGATTCACAAAATGAAATAAACTTTGATAGTTCTTCTCTATCTAAATCTTCTATTCTCTTTTCTAATAAATCAATTATTTCTGTATAATTGCTAACTTTATATTTTTTAATTATGTTTTTAATCTTAACTTTATTTTCTCTTAATATCTTTGTAATTTCATTGCTTTCTCTTTTGATTTTTACAAGAGCTATTTGTGTTTTCGGAATTGGATAAAAGTATTCTGGGTCTAGCTTTTCTATATAACTTATTTTTAAAAAATAAGATAGATAAAGCATTTTATTACTATTTTTTTCTGCAAGTTTGTTTGCAAAAGATAGTGGAATTATAAGTACTCCTTCCCAACTTTCGTATTTTACTAAATTAAACATTATTTTATCTACTGCGTAAAATGGCAAATTAGATAACAATTTATCAAAATAGGGCAATCTCATTTTAGAAGCATCTCCTCTTATTATTACTACATTTTCGTTTTCCTTTTTTTCTAGATAATTATAAAGTTTTTTATCCAATTCTATTCCTACGTAATACTTAAAACTTTTCTCTTTTAATAAATCAATACTTTCCCCCAATCCAGGTCCTATTTCTAAAACTATGTCATTTTTTCTCAAATTTAATAGCTCTATTTCTTTCTTTAATATATCCTCATTTAGCAAGAAATTTATACCTCTTCTTTCCTCAAATTTTAGATTTAGACGATCAGAAATTATTTTTACTGCTTCAAGTTTCATTATTTAAACTTTTTTAGACCACGAGGTATTTTTAACAAAGGAACCTTGTAATTATATTTGCAATAATTACAACTTATCACTATTTCTTCCTTCGGTAATTTTTCAAACTTTATTTCATTTTCTTTGTTACACTTTACGCAAGTAAAAACTGCTTCGTATTCCTTTTCTCCTTTTTTCTTATAAACTATAAATTTTACTCCTTCAGGAGATTTATAATTTCTAAAGAAATCTAATTCTTCAAGATTGATTCTTTCCATTCACATAATTTATTAAACTATTTATAAATTCTTTGACCATATTTTCTTTCACTGTAACACCTACTGCTCCCTTGTGGCCTCCACCTTGTACTATCATATTTGTATTTATTTTTAAAAACTCTCGTAAGTCTAAATTCTCTACCTGCGATCTTATATTAAATCTATAAAATTCATCATTAAGTTTATAGTAAATTGCTAGCACTTTATTTTTATTTTCAAATGCTGTAGAAGTTGAAAATGTAGATGAAAATCTTTTGTATTTGCTATCTATATTATAAATTAGGACTCTTCCTTCTTCTACTTTATTTTTTTCAAAGTCACTTTTTATTTCATTTAATATCTTGCTAGCCTTCTCATAATTTGACTGGATTTCTTTATCTTTTTCTAATTCTTCTATACTTTTTGAATTGCTTAATTTGAAGAATACTTTTAATGCGCCTCTTCTTCCATGAAGAGTTATCAAGGAATTTAATTTTTCCGCCATCTTGCCTAAATCTGAATCAAAAAAGTATTCATCTTTTCCAATCTTCAAATTGTAATAATTTGAGACCTTTTCTATAAATTCTTTCCATTCTTTTCCGCCAGCATCGCTTATTATTCCTATTGCTGCTTTCCAGTCTTCTTTTTCAAGCGCTTCTTTATATAATGCAAAGATATGTCCAGAAGTAGGCAAATAGTAAGGATATTTCTGCTTAGGATTAACTAATGTTATGTCTATAGGATTTATGTTATGATGGTCTATTACTATTGCATTTTTGTCTAGTATGTTAGCAGAGTAAGGCTCTTTTACTTCTAAGTCTAGTATTATAACATTCTTATAGTTTATCGGTTTGTTGAAATCTTCGTAGTTTGTGGGATATACTCTAAATCTGATATTTTTATTTCTAAGTATTTTTGATAATAAGGCTGAAGATGTCATCCCATCAATATCTAAATGTGCTAAAATTGTAGCATGACTCCAGCCATTTAATTTCATCTCTATTATTTCTCTTTGATCTGAAAAATCCAACTCTAAAAGATTCATAAATTTAACATTTAAATTATGCGTTGGTAAATTTAAATATTTAGATAGGAGCCCGTGGTCTAACGGCATGACGTTCGCTTGACGTGCGAAAGGTTGAGGGTTCAAATCCCTCCGGGCTCACTATAGAAACTTAATTCTTGTTCTTTATTTTAGAATCAAGGGCTTTTAATTCTTCAGCTAAATTATCTATAGCTTTATCTATTATTTCCTTATTTGTTAGAGAGCCATAGGTTTCTATATCTAATATTATTCTTTTTTCGTCTGCTTCAATGGATATATTTTCATCTAATTCACTGCATTTCATGCACAGTATACAATCATCCTCGTTTTTAATTTCTAATTTATTGTTCGAAACAGAGAATACCTTAGTAGGACAGATTTCGGCTATTTTTTTAGGATCCTTTGGTTGGCCTAATATTTTTACTCGAGGTTTAAATCTATACGTAACATAAGCAGGAATGAACTTTGCATGATCTTCTCCTACTCCTTTCGTTATTGTGCCTTCCAAGTTTATTTCTTCTCCTTCCTTTAGTTTTACTATTATCATTTTATCATAAACTGGCTTAACTCCTTCTTCAAAAATTATATCTCCCGAGTAAACCGTCTTTTCTCCTTTAACTTGTAATTTAAATTTATATTCATCTTTGTTTCCACTTACTTTCAAAGGTATTAAACCTAATCTTTGCGCTAATACTTCGTTGTACATAGAAGAAGAATTTTTGTATATAGTAACATCTTCTATTGTCATAGTAGGTACTGACCTTATTATTGCTCTTCTTATAGAGTTTACTATTTCAGTACTGAAGCCTTCTAAAAGAATGAGCTCTTCATTATCTTTTTTTGATAGTAATTTGGCTTCCATATCACATTCTTCTACCTTTTCTTCCACCCTTAGGTTTACAACCTCCGTGAGGTATAGGGGTCACATTTTCTATGTTTAATATCTTAAGACCTGCCCTTTGTAATCCAATTATTGCTGGCTTATAGCCTGGACCAAGATTTTTGGACTTTATTCCACCTGGCGCCCTTATTCTTATATAAACTTCCTTTATTCCACGATCCAATGCTTCTTGTGCAACTTCTTTTGCTGCTAGCATAGTAGGCTTAGGAGCAGAACCAAATCTATCTGCAGATGCTTTTTGCCCACTCGTTTTTAATTCAAATGTATAGGCTCCCGTTAAGTCAGTTAAATGAATAAAAGTGTTGTTTGCAGAAGCATATATGTGTATCAATCCTTTATGCACTTTGCTCTCCATTCTTAATAGTTGTCGGTTTATCTATATTAATCATTTTTTCTTCCTCTTTTGGTACTAAGTAACTTGGCGAATTTATTATTCTTTCTCCTATGTATACGTGATTATGGACTACCAATTGACGCGCTTCTTTTATAGATTTTGCCTTATTTAAATTGTAAAATATGATACTAGTTATTCTTCTTTTCAATATGTCTTCTATTGATAGTTCTAAAATATCATCTATTTCTGCATTTTCTTTATTTAAAATTCCTTGTCTATTTAGTTTTTGAATAAATTTTTTAGTCTCTTCTTCTCCTTTTCCTGTAGCTCTTAAAGCAATAAGCTCTCTCGCTCTTTCTCTTATTTTTCTAAGTAATGATTCAGCTCTCCAAATTTCCTTTTTGTTTTTAAGTCCGTATCTTTTCATTAAGTCTTTATCAATAGCAATCTTTTCTTTATCCCATATTTTAAGAGGTCTAGAGTATTTTTTCCTAAGTCTTTTGGCGAGTCCCATACTTTATTTATTTTCACTCTTTTGTGGAGCGTTAGATTTTTTCGTTACACCTACCGTGCTTCCTATTCTACCTCTTACATTTGCACCTCTAGATCTAGTTCTCTGTCCTCTAACTTTATAATTAAGTTGATGCCTAAATCCTCTCCAGGTTCCAGAATTCTTTAATTCTTCTAAGTGAAGTCTATCTTTACTTTTTAATTCATCCCCAAAATAATGCTCCTTTTCACCATCCTTTCTATAATTAAGAAGCCAATTTGGCAAATACTTACTAGGGTGGCTCATTAATTCTTTTATTTTTTCTATTGTATTATTATCTAAATCTCCAAAAGTTTTATTCTCTAACTGTAATTTTCTTATTATTGCATTAGCGAGAGAATAACTTATTCCATGTATACGTAATAAACCTTTGTAAATAGAAAAACTTGCAGGTATATCTACATCTCCTAGCCTTATTATTTTTTCCTCCTTCATTTCTTTCTTCTCTTTTTCTTGTTCCTTACCTTCCTTCTGCATACTGATTAGATGCTAGCGCCAACCTACCTTCGCGCCTGTGGGGCACTACCAGTAGGACGCCCCGAGGATTCTCTTCTGTGTTCGGAATGGGTACAGGACTTACCCTCGGGCTATGGGCGCTAGCTATTATTAGTATTTATTGATTCCTTTTAAATATTTTTATTTTGTGTAACCGAAATTAATTGCACAGCTTAATATTTAAAATCAAAAGAAATTTCTTTTTAAGATTAAGAAACTGAACCATCATTTTATCTTTCTATAAAAATATTAATTAACTTACAAGTAGTTAAATTAATGGAAAATACTGAAAAACTAGAATTAATATCAAGAAATACGGAAGAAATTATAACTAGAGAAGAACTGCAGGAACTTCTTAAAAAAGATAAAATAAGTGCTTATATAGGTAGAGCTACATCAGGTCCTCTGCATTTAGGGCATATAGTTTCTCTGTCTAAGATGTTAGATTTGCAGAAGGCAGGGATAGAGGTTATAATACTAATAGCAGATATACATGCTGCCTTAGATGATCAAAAAGCTAAATGGGAAGAATTAGATAAAAAAGCTGAATATACTGAAAAGAGTATCGAACTATCCTTAAAGTGGATAAAGAAGCCTAAATTTGTTAGAGGATCCGAATTTCAACTTAAAAAAGAATATCAATATGATGTTTTGAGAGCATCTACATTTACAACTGTAGAAAGAGCAATTAGAGCAGCTTCTGAGGTTACTAGAATGAAGAATCCGAAAGTAAGTGAGCTTATTTATCCGATCATGCAAAGTCTTGATGAAGAGTATTTAGGTGTTGATATACAAGTAGGGGGAAGAGATCAAAGACACATATTTGGATTCGCTAGAGAGATATTGCCTATTCTGGGATATAGAAAAAGAGTAGAAATATTGCTTCCTTTAATTACTTCATTAGAAGGCCCGGGGAAGAAAATGAGTTCTTCTTCGCCAAATAGCCGAATAAAAGTTCATGATAAGGAAGAAAGTATAATTCAAAAGATAAATAATGCATATTGCCCTGAAGGTGTTATTGTAGATAATCCTATACTTCAAATTTCGAAATATCTTATATTTCCTAATTTTGGAAAAGTTTATATAGAACGCCCTTCCAATTATGGCGGAAATGTAGAATACAAAAGTTATGAAGAGCTAGAAAAAGATTATCAAGCTAGAAAATTACATCCAAAGGACTTAAAAATGGCAGTAGCTAAGCTTATTGTTGAATTATTAAAGGAAGTAAGAGAATATTGGGAAAAAAGAAAGGACTTTCTAGAAAGCTTAGGTCCCGATTTTTTGTAATATCTTATTCAATATTTACTTCCTTTTTCTTTTTTCCTTTTATTTTGTTTAATTCTATTTCTAGCTCGCCATCCTTATATTTAGCCTTTGCGCTGTCAGGGTCAACGTATTCAGGTAATGGTATTACTCTATAATAACTAACATTACTTCTTTCTTGAATTAAGTAATCTCCTCCTTCATTTTCTTTCGATTTTTCTTTTTCTGCTTTTATTACAATTTTATCTTCATCAGCCCTTACATGAATATCTTCCTTTTTCATACCAGGTAAATCTACAATTACTTTTATTTTATCACCTTCGTCTTTTACATCTACTGCCGGGACTCTTATCGATAATAATTTATTCAACCTTTTAAAAGCCCTTTCTGGAAAAGTGTCATCAAACCAAAAGTCGAATAAGTCCATATTAATAAGTGCAAGTGTAAATTTATAAAATTTTATAATAATATGAATTTTATTATTAAAAATGATTGAGAGAACACTTGTTTTAATAAAACCTGATGGAATCAAAAGAGGCCTTGTTGGTAAAATAACTTCTGCTTTCGAAGATTGCGGTTTGAAAATAGTTGGGATGAAGTTAGTTAGTCCTTCTCCTGAGAAGGTGCAGGAGCACTATAATGCAGATGAGAACTGGCTTAGAAGTGTAGGAGAAAAATCAATAAAAAGTGCGAAAGAAAGAAACGAAGCAATAAATGAAGATCCTATAGAGATTGGTAAAAGAATAAGGAGCTATCTTATAAATTATTTAGCAAATAATCCTGTAATCGCTATGGTTTTAGAAGGAAATAACGCAATAGAAATAGTAAGAAAAATTATAGGAAGTACGCAGCCATCTAAGGCAGACCCTTCTACAATAAGAGGAAAGTACTCTTCTGATTCTTACGATTTAGCAGATTCAAATAAGAGAGCAGTGAGAAATTTAGTCCACGCTTCGGAAGATAAAGCTAGTGCTGAAAGAGAAATAAAAGTTTGGTTTAATGAATCGGAATTAATCCAATATTCTAGAAGTGATGAAAAAGAAATGTATGGATAGTAATTACAACCTTTCCGAAACAGATATATTAGTTATTAAATCAATTTTACAAAATAAAAAAGTAGAGGAAATAGAAGGTAACAAAGATTCTATAATTAATTCTGCTAGGAAATTAGCTTCGTTAGGTATAGTTGAATTTAATCGCACTGCTATTCCAAAAATAGTTTTGACAGAAAGGGGAGAGGAAGCGCTTAAAAGAGGGCTTCCTGAAGTTATTTTGTTCAATTTTATTAAAACAAATAATAAGAGGGATGAATTAGAAAAGTCGGGGTTGAGCAAAGAAGAAATAAATGCAGCAATTGGGGTTCTTACAAGGGGAGGGTTTATAAAAATTGATAAGGACCAAATTGTTATACTTAAAGATATTGATGAATTAAATAAAAAGTTCGAAAAACTGAATGAAATTAAGTTGAATGGTATAAAAAATGAATATTTTGACGAGTTTTTAAAACGTGGTTTAATAAGGATAGAAGAAGAAGAAAAGATTAATTTAACATTGACTGAAGAAGGAAAGAAAATCGCTTCGAATTTAGGTAATTTAGAAGGATATGTAAGTAATTTGAATAAAGAAATAATAAAGAACTATAAAAATTATAAGTTCAGAGCGTATGATCTTAATTCTACTCCTTATATTCTATACAACGGCAGGAATTTGGTTAAGTATTTTATTGACGAAGTAAGGAAGATAATGTTTTCTTTAGGATTTCAGGAGATGTCGAGTAATTATGTAGAGGAAGTTTTTTGGAATTATGATGTTATGATGTTTAGACAAAATCATCCGGATAGGGATATTCAAGATACTATCTACTTGGACGAAAAAGGGGACTTAGATATTTCTCTTTTGGAAAGAGTTAAAGAAGTATACCTAAATGGAATTAAAGGTTTGTCTTTTGGCTACGGAGGCAAATTTGATGAAAGCGAGTCAAGTAAATTAATATTAAGGGGTCACACCACAGCTACAACCTTTAGATATCTTTATTATGTTATTTCCAAGAATCTTGATAAAAATTATCGGTTTTTCTCAGTATCAAAAGTATTTAGAAATGAAGCTATAGATTTTAAGCATCTTAGAGAATTTTATCAGATAGAAGGAATGATATATGAAGATGGGTTATCAGTCCGCTCTCTTATAGGATATATAAAAGAATTCTACAAGAGCTTAGGTATTGATAAAATACAAGTTAAGCCAACTTACAATCCTTATACTGAGCCAAGCTTCGAAATAATAGGATTTTATGACAAGATAAATGACTGGGTAGAAATAGGTAATTCCGGTATGTTTAGAAAAGAAACATTGTATCCTTTAGGAATAAATAAGAACGTTGCTGGATTTGGATTAGCGCTAGAAAGAGCTCTCATGTTAAAGTATGGAATAGATGATATTAGACTTATAAATGGAAGCGAATCTGATTTAGATATTATTCGTAAATACAAAGCCTTTAAACTATGGTAGTTTTAGACTGCAGTTGGGAAGAAATTAAAACACTGGTAGGCGAAATTTCAAAAGATGAACTTAAATCTATATGTTTTAAATATGGATTAGATGTTAACATACAAGATGATTTAGTTTCTTTTGAAGTGACATCTGAAAGATCTGACCTTTATACAATTCATTCGATTTCGTTTTTAATAAATCAAATAAGAGGGAGATCACAAGTTGTATCTCCTGACTTTGATAAAATTGATTTTGACGTAAGGATCGAAAGTAACAAAAGAAATAAAATAATCTTACTAGTTCTAGAACTAGAAAGAAATAATCCTAATATTGTTAAAGAAATAGCTCAATTAACAGATAAAACATCTGATTCTTTAGGAAGAAGAAGAAAAATAGCGGGGGTAGGTGCTTTTGACTTCGATAAAATTAAGCCCCCATTGATATACAAAAAAGTTGATGATATTTCATTTGTTCCTCTCGGATTCAATAAAGAGTTTTCGCTTAAAGAAATTTTAGAAAACACGTTTCAAGGTAGAACTTATGACATAAAAGAATATTTTGCTTGGTTCTCTGATAAGGACGTGGTTGCCTTAGTACCTATTATAAACGCTGATAAATTTTCAGTTAATGAAAATACAAAAAGAATACTTTTTGAAATAAGTGGGGAAGATGAATATGTAGTTAATAATATAGCAACATCTATTTTGTTTAATGCTAAATTATTGGGCAAAGTTTATGCTATAAAAGGATTTGAACCTAAAATTATTGAAAGATCACTCGAATTTGATTATAATCTTATTTCTGATTTGTTAGGAAAAGAAATACAACGCGATATAGCAATTGAAAATTTAGCAAAATTAGGCTTTGAATGTAAATTTAACGGAAATAAAATGATAGTTAAAGTTCCTTTCTATAGGCAAGATGTAATAAGTTATGCAGATATAGCAGATGAAATCTTAAGACTTCAAGGTACAGAATATGTAGGCTACGAAACACCTAAGACCTTCAATAAAGGAGAATTTATAAAAAGTGAACCTCTTATAGAAGCTATTCGAGAAATACTTATTTCTTTAGGGTTTCAAGAAGTTGATTCTAGTGTTTTAAGTTCTAAACTTTATCAAGAAGACATAATACAAGAAAAAGGCATTCGTGCTGGCGAATTCTACTTGAAGCAATATATTTATCCAGAATTGATAAAATTTTATAAAAATAATAAGGACAAAGAAGGTCCTTACTACTTTTTCGACATAGGATATACAATAAAGAAAGATCCTTCTGTAGATGTAAAGTATAAAAATGTTCTTTCTCTTTCTTTATTTATAGCAGATGAAAAAAGAAATGTTTCTTGGCTTGTTGCAATACTTAAAGAAATAGCGAGCAGAGTTATGAATAAAGAAATCAAAATTGAAAATTCTTCGCATCCTTCTTTTATAGAAGGACGTTTTGCTAAATTATTTATAAACGATAAATATATTGGTTTAGCAGGAGAAATTCATCCTAAAATATTGAATGAATTGAGTTTAGATCTGCCTGTAAGCGTACTTGAAATAATGTTAGAATGAATTTATATGAATTGTGAGCTTTGCGGAGTTACTACAGATAAATTATACTTAGTAGATATAGAAGGCTCTAAAATGTATGTTTGTGAGAAATGCGCTAAATTAGGAAAAATAATTGAAATGCCCTCTACCAAGATTTCAAATGAAAATGCTAAAGAAAAAATAGAAAAAGAATTAAGCGAAAATGCAGAACCTTTAATAAGGTCAGACTACGCAAAGGTTTTAACTGACTCATTGGTTCATAAAAAATTAAAAATTGAAGATTTAGCTAGACGATTAGGAGTATCAGAAAGCTACCTAAGAAAAGTTTTTGGTGGGAGAATAGTGCCAGATGAAAACCTGGCTAAAAAACTTGAAAAAATATTAGAGGTTGAGCTTTATTATTAATCTAATTTTTGATATAAGCTCAATAAAATGTGTTAATATAATAAGGAGGAAATTCTAATAAATGGAAATAAAAGGTGAAGGTGAATTCTTTGTAGAAACGCCTCATGGCAAGGCCTTTGTTAAGTATAAAATAGAAGCTAATAAAATTATTATATACCAAACTTTTACTCCAGAAGAAGAAAGAGGTAAAGGAATAGCAACTGAGCTAACTAAATTTATTTTTGATATTGCTAAAAAGTTAGGATATGAAATAGTAGATGAATGTTCCTTTACTACTTATTTCAAAACAAATATAAAACAAATATAAATTATTAATAAAGGTTTTTCGCACCTGTCGAGAAGGGAGGCCTAAATTTTTATTCATAAAAAGAGAGGAACAAAATAATTGACAAATAATTGTTATCTAAGATATTTATTGGCATTAGAAATAAATTTATGGATTATAGCAAATGAGCGCAGAGGTAGCGAAGTGGACAAACGCGCCAGGCTAAGGACCTGGTCCCATTAGGGGTTCGGGGGTTCGAATCCCTCCCTCTGCAAGTTCATATTGTATGAAGTGGTATCACAATCATTAAATTAACTATTTAAAGCTAATTTTTACATAAATATATAAACTACTACTAATTATGAGTAGAAAAGCTAAACTTAGGGATAAGTTAGCAAAATACAATTGGATTCTTATAGTATCTCTCATTTTTATAGCCATTCCTTTTTCAGTAATTACATCTTTCCAAACTAATCAGCTTCCTAGTTCGGCCAACTTCGCTAACTTTAGCTATGTAGCGGCTTTGGTTTCTAGCAATGGCATTTTGGTGGTTTCATTAACTAACCCCGATCCTTATAACATTTACATAGTTAATGCTTCTCTGAATTCTTCTTTTTCTTCTAGCATTAGAATAGGTAAATTCGTAAAGGTTATAGCTAAGCTAGGAGGTTATTATTCCGAAAGCCCAAACATTCTACTTTTTAATGTGACAAGATCAACCGGTCAAAAACTTTTAGTATCTCCCAAGCAAGAGTTTACAATAATTATTACAAATGTATCTACACCATATGCATATTCTTTAAAGCTGAGTTTAATTTATTTGGTAAATGGCACGCTTCAGTATTCTTCGGGCACTCTTTCTGGATTTCAAACTATTTCAGCGCTTAAGTTAGCAAACTTTAGCTCGCCTCCAATTTCTAATGGTTCAAATATAGTCAATGTAAGCTCCGCACCTAAAATCGAGTTTATTGAGAAAGGGGCGCCTCTAGGGACAAATTGGAGTGTATCGTTTAATGGCATCACTGAGTATAATTCGACGGGCAATCCAATATACTTTGCTTCTTCTCCTCTAGTCTCAAAAGAACAAGCTAACATAGAAGGTTACAATTGTTTTAACGAAAGTTATGTGAAGCCTGGAACTAGAACATTTACAATATCATACTGGAACTGCACTACTATATTTTATCGCAATCAGTCAATAATTAAGAGCTGGGAAGTATCTTATGCAGGCGTTTCCAAATCTTCTAACTCAACAAACATTTCGTTTTCTATTATCACAAATTCAATTGCTAGCTATAAAGCTACTGCAAATTCTCTAAGTTATATTTGTAATTCTTCATCTGATGTAACTGAAGGAAAGAGTTATTTGTTTGATTTATGGGATTGTGCAATAATAGAATTTACTGAGCAAGGCGCACCTGCAAATACTACATGGAATATTACTTACGATGGCATAAGTGAATATAACTATAGCGGTAAACCAATTTATTTCATTGCCTCTAAATCAACAGCAAAAGAAAAAGCTAGTATTAACGGATACAATTGTTATAATCAAAGCTCAGTTAACCCAGAATCAAAAGTTATCAACATATCTACATGGATTTGCACAACTTCTTTTTATGAATTTGGTTTTAAAGGGCCATTTTGGTCAGTATCTTATTCGAATGTCACTATGACATCTGCTATAGATAGCCCAATATTCATAACTACTCAAACTAATAAAATTACATCTCTTCCTTCATTTGCATATGGACCTGGATGCGTATCATTCGGGTCAGCTACAGAAGGCAAATCATTTACATTTTATAATTTACAGTGTGAATCTTCTCCTAAAAATTCCAACATTACAACTACATTTTTTGAGAGCGGCTTGCCAAAAGATTCTAATTGGAGTGTTTCCTATGGAGGAGTAACTAAATCTGCCATTGCAGGAAATAGTATCAATATAACTATTAGCAATGGCTCTATATCTAATTATTCTGCAATAGCAAAGGTTAAGGGCTATGAGTGTTACTCTTCTCTATATGTCAAGGCAGGTTTAAGCTATACTTTCTCGAGTTGGAATTGTATTACTGTCTTCAATGAAAGTGGATTACCTTCAAATACAAATTGGAGTGTATCTTATGACGGATTATCTAAGTCAACAACATCCAACAGTATTTCCCTGTCTCAAACAGTATCTTCTATCTCTCCTACTAATGCTTCTGTATTAGTAAATGGATATAAGTGCAGATCATCTTCCAATGTTGATCAAGGTTTAAGCTATACTTTCTCGAGTTGGAATTGTATTACT
>JAPDLT010000004.1 GCA_025920435.1 Candidatus Rehaiarchaeum fermentans | reverse complement strand
CTCCTGTTTATAGTGGATTAAGTAACGTAGTGAAGTATTATGGAACACCAGTAAATCCAGGTAATATCTTTTATATAGGAGCTTCAACAGGTGGAGCATATTCTTACATATATTTGTATTGGCTTCGTGTTCGTGCATATCCTCCTAATGGAGTTATGCCTAGTGTGAGTATAGGATAAAATAAATTGATAAAGAATTTCATTATTTTAGATTTGTGTCTGTAGAGCAGAGATGAAGTAAACGGATTTCTAATTCTTTTGATTTAAGATCATCTGAATATTCAAAAAGTTTAATTTTAATCTAACTTTAATTAAAACCCTTAAACATAAATTTTGTTTTTAATATTGATATTTTTAAAGCCTTAAAAAGAGGTATATATAAAATAAATATGGTCTCTATAAATCCATTGAACTTATTCAAAAAAACAGTTAAAGTACAAGAGAATGTAGATAAAAACGAATATGTAGAGCTTCAGATTGAAAAGGAAACAGAACCGGTACCTAAGCTTTACGTTAAAGTTTACTCCGTTTCTAAATATGAAGATTCAGATACGATAGTAGAAGAAATAAGAGGAGGAAGTTCTATAGTGATAATTAAAAGTAGCGAATTAAAGAATAAAGATAATGATGAGTTCACAAGATTTTTAGCTAAGATAAAGAAAACTGCAGATGCAGTTGGGGCACAGATAGTAGGTATTGACGAAACATTATTTGTGGTTGCACCATCATTTGTAAAGATAGAAAAAGGAGCATTGCCCACTTCAAATCCCCCTTCTAATCCAGAAATTCCTCAATAAAACTCGATTGATTTCTTATTTTTAAGTTTAACTGCCTTTAATCCTAGTTTTTTAGCTTTAAGGGCAAGTTCCTTGTCTTCTGTAAATATTAATAAATTTTTTTCTTTTGCTATTCGTATTATTTCTTCATCCGTTTTGCCCTTAGCAGGTATTATTTTTACTTTTAATGGATTTATATCTATTCCAAATTTTTTTAATTCTTTTATATTTTCTGATGTTGTAAAGAATTTAAGTGGAAAGTCTGAGCTTAAAAATAATTGGTAAATATCGATTTTATTTTTTATTGCATAAACTATTTCATTAGTATCTATTATTATCCCGTTTATTCGCATTTTAATCCAGTTACTAAAACCCACGTATTGTTTATTCTTTTAGAAACTAAAGCAGTTTCTCCTTTAAAGTAAGGAATTTTCCTATCTAATGCGATTTCTACTAAATTTTCTTTTTTATTTATTATTCTTCCTCCAAACCTCATTGACAATATGTGTAATAATACTGTTTCATCCTTTTCTAAGTCTTTTACTTCTCCTTCCAAAGATATTTTATTTGTATATTCGATTTCCTCATTTTCACTTACTAAAACTCTTCCTGCTAATTCATCATTTCTCGATAATGATGGATCTAGCTTCGTAAGAACTCCTATAGTTTTTCCTCTTTCTACTTCTTTTTCTTCTCCAAATTCACTTTGTATTTCTTCTACTTCTGAATGCAATTCTATTTCTTTTCCTTCAAAATTTATAGCAGGCAATATTTTTATTTTGTCTCCTACTTTTAACTTTCCTCTTTTTACACCTCCTCCTATTACTGCGCCTTTTATCTTAGATATTTTTGTACCAGGCCTATTTACATCAAATGATCTTACTATAGGCATGATTAAGCTACCTTCTTCTTCAGGTTTCTCAAATTTTGCAATTTCTGATAAAAGCTCCTCTATATTTATATTTTGTGCTGCAAATACTGGAATTATTCTTGCATTATTGTATCCTTCCTTATCTAAGAGATCTCTTATTTCTTTATAGCTTTCTATAGCTCTTTCCTTGCTCACAATATCTATTTTGCTTTGCGCTACTACCAAATTTTTTATTCCTATTTTTTTAATAGTTTGTAAGTGTTCTATTGCTTGCATTTGAATGTTTTTATTAGCTGCAACAACTAATATTGCGCCATCAACAATAGAAGCTCCACTTATCATTATAGATAAAAGTTGTTGGTGGCCCGGAGAATCTATAACGGAAACATTCATGTACGGCTCTCCTTCTTTTAAAGAAAATGATGATTTATTTTTATATATCGTGAAATGAGCATATCCAAGTCTTATAGTCATTCCATATTTAGCTTCTTCACTATGTCTCAACGTAGTTTCATTAGTAAGTGCCTTGACTAATGTAGTTTTTCCATCAGAAAAGCTTCCTATTACATCTATAACAATGTTTTTCATTTTTCGATTTGTTCTTATTCAAATATAAATTTATTTTTTATTTCTAGGTGGAATTATTTCAGAAATAGGTTTATTTCCTTCTTTTATGATTTTTATGTTTATTTGTGAAGTCTTATTGCTTATTATTGCTCCAGCTACCTTTTTCCTTCTTCTGTTTTCGAACCAATTATTAAATGAATAAGGTTCGAAGAGTTGTGAAACTAATCCTTGAGTTTTTAATCCGGGCTTCATAGGATGGCCAGTTTCATAACTTCCTCCCGTTATTATTCCTTCATATCCTTCTAAACCTATTGCATCAAGACTTACTTTTTCTCCTATTTCTTTGCCTATAAATGGATTTTCTTCAACATCCTTCTGATACGTCTTTTTAGATTTTGGATCTCCTATTACGATGTGTACTTCCATATTGCTATTCTACTTGATTTTATATAATTTTAAATTTTTTATGCTTTTAAACTTTAAAAAGAGTAGAAATATTAAAATTTTTACTTTAAAGCTTTTAAAGTGTAACTAAATCGTTTTAAGATGGCAAAGAATGTTGAACTACCAAAGGAAACACTAGAATTCTTTAACGGAGATGAATTTAGGGCAAGAGTATTTTATGAAAAATATGCTTTAAGGGACAAAGACGGATCTTATTTAGAAAAGACTCCTGTTGAAACATGGAAAAGAACAGCTTCAGAAATAGCTAGCGTAGAAAAAGATAAAGAAACGTGGAGTGAGAAATTTTATTGGCTACTTGAAGACTTTAAATTTGTACCTGGAGGAAGGATCTTATTTGGCGCAGGATCAAAGGTTAAGTCTACGTTAATAAACTGTTATTTTATTCCTATTAAAGAAGACAGTATTGAAGGAATATATGATTGTGCTAAAGAAATGGCAAGGACTTATAGTTATGGAGGAGGAGTAGGTATTGACATTTCTATTTTAAGACCCAAGGACTCTCCTGTAAATAACGCAGCTATAACTTCTACTGGTGCTGTTTCCTTCATGGAGCTTTACTCTTTAACAACTGGTTTAATTGGTCAGTCAGGAAGGAGAGGAGCATTGATGATAACAATCGATGTAAGTCATCCAGATGTAGAAGACTTTGTTACCATCAAGGCAGATAAAACTAAAGTAAGATATGCTAACATCAGCGTAAAAGTTAACAAGGAATTCATGGAGGCAGTTAAGAACGATAAAGAATTTGAACTTTATTTCAAAAATGATAAAGTTGAAGTAAGGAAAAAGATAAGAGCAAGAGATCTCTGGTACAAAATGATAAAGACTGCATTAGAAACTGGAGATCCAGGCATCATATTTTGGGATAGAGTAAAAGAAGAGTCTCCTTCTGATTATGATAAAAGAATGGAATTACACGGAACAAATCCTTGTGCAGAAGAACCTTTAGAAGATTATGGTGTTTGTGATCTTGGTAGTATAAATCTTTCAAAGTTAGTGAAGAACTCATTTACTGACAAGGCAGAATTAGACTGGGAAACTCTAGAAAAGTTGGTAAGAATAGGAGTTAGATTTTTGGATGACGTTTTAGATTATAACTATCCTAGACATCCATTAAAGGAGCAAGCTGAAGAAAGCGTTTACTCCAGGAGAATAGGTTTAGGAGTAATGGGCCTAGCTGATATGTTCATAAGGCTAGGAATTAAATATGATAGCGAAGAAGCTATAGAATTTTCAGATAAGTTATTCAAGTTTATAAAAGAAATAGCTTATGATGAGAGTTCTGAGATAGCCAAGGAAAAGGGTTCTTTCCCAGGTTTTGATGCAGAAAAATATCTTGAAAGACCCTTTGCTAAGAGGCTTCCTGAAAAAATTAGAGAAAAAATAAGGAAACAAGGATTGAGAAATGTAGCACTTTTATCTATAGCGCCTACTGGAAGTATTTCATCAATGGCAGGAGTAAGCAATGGAATAGAACCTATATTTGCACTTAGTTTTATAAGAAGATCTGAGTCCCTTTCTAAGGGAGAATTTAAGGTATTTGTTCCAATAGTTGAAGAATACATGCAAAAGTTTGGAATAAAGGATGAAAAAGACCTACCTCCTATATTTGTAACTGCACATAAAATAGATCCTTACTTTAGAGTTAAATTACAAGCTACAATTCAAAAGCACATTGATGCTAGTATTTCTTCAACTGTAAATTTACCAAGCACTGCAACTTTAGAGGATGTAAATAAAATTTATCTTTATGCGTGGGAATTAGGGTGTAAATCAATAACAGTTTATAGAGAAGGATCTAAGGAAGATATACTTAAGCCAATAGAAAATGAAGATAATAATAAGAATAAAACACAAGAAAAAACTGAAGACTATGAAAGGCCTTTAATTTTAGAAGGAAATACTGTAAAACTTCCATTAGAAGAAGGATCTTTGTACGTAACTGTGAATAAAGATAACACAAATAAAGTTAAAGAAGTATTTGTAACGTTAGGCAAAGTGGGAGAAGACGAAAGAGCATATACTGAAGCAATAGGAAAACTGATCAGTATGTATCTTCAAAAGGGAGGTGATGTTGAGGATGTAATTAAAAAGCTTAAAGGCATAAAAGGATCAAGATCAAAGTGGTTCAATGGAATACAATTGTTTTCAGTTCCAGATGCCGTTGCTAAAGCAATAGAAATTTCCTTAAAAGGCACCAATACTGTAAATTTACTTACAGCCTCTTCAAATTCACTTCATGGAGTAATAGAAGGAGAAATAAAAGGTGCAAAAGTTTGTCCTGTATGTGGACAGCAGACTTTAGTTTTTGAAGCCGGCTGTTTCATCTGCAAGAATTGCGGATATACTAAGTGTGAATAAGTTAATTTAAATAAAGAATTTTCTTTTAATTTTTAATTTGTTTTAACAACTATATATAAAAACGTTCTTTTCTTTGTTATCTAATCTGGCAAACCCTATTCTTTCGAACTGAACGATTTCTCCCTCACTTAATAGAGAGCCATTAGATTCTAAAAAACCATCGTATTCCTTTAAGCTTTCTGGGTTTATATCTTCTCCCTTCAAAAGTTCATTTATCTTTACTAATTTAGCGTTTAAAAAATCATTCCCAACCCATTGAATTATTTTTTCATTCCCTATTTTTTCTTTGCTAACTATAACTGCAGTGTTGTCCTTGTTAATTCTTACAGATACAAAGTCTTTTAATCTTAATAACTTATCATATTCTAAATCGTTTTTAGAAATGTATACAAATCCATTTACTTTAATTTTTCTCTTTCCGAGGTTTTGAGTTGGATGATATGGTATTTCTATTTCTCCATCATAATTTATATTTATTTTTACTGGATCAATTACAAAGAACAATCTTTTGCTAATAGGATCTAATATTTTTCTGTTAAGTGTCAGAAGAGCTTCCCACTCATAAGTATGAGAAGATTCTGAATAACCATTTCTTATAACAAATTCTTTTATTGCTTGTGGTAATATTCCTCTTCTTTCTATGGAACTCATTGTAGGAAGCCTTAAATCTTCCCAACTTGATATCTTTCCTTGCGAAATTAATTCTCTTATTTTTCGCTTTGAAAATGGAGTTCCTTCAAAGTTAAATCTTGCATACTGTATTATCGTAGGTTTAGTAAAGTTTAAGTATTCTCTAATTAAATTTTGGACAGAATTTTTAAACTCATTACTCCTTATTATGTGGGTTACTTTATCAAGATAATCTTCTACCGTATTTTCAAAGTCATATAAAGGCCATAAAGTGTAATTTTTATATTTAGTGAATTTGATCCTGAATATATTAGGGTCTCTAAGTGACATATCCTCACTTTTCATATCTCCTATAAGTCTAACTGTTGCTTTTCCTTCTTCTATCCTACCAGTTTTCGCAAGTTCCCATAGCTCTAAATTCTCTTCAACACTTCTTGATCTACATGAACATGCTATTCCTTTTAATCTGTTTTCTTTTATTTGTTCTTTAGAACAAGTGCAAACGTAGGCTTTCCCTTCCTTTATTAATTTTTCACCATAACTGTAAATTATTTCCATGTCATTACTAGCTATTTTTTCTACATCCCAATTTATCCCTAACCAGCTGATGTACTTTTTGAAGTAGTCAATGTATTCTTTTTTAACTTTTTCCGGATTTGTGTCTTCAAATCTTAGAACTAATTTTCCATTGTATTTTAATTTATACAAGTAATTTATCATAAAGGAAATTGCATGTCCTAAATGCATATAGCCAGAAGGTTCTGGAGGAATTCTTAGAATTACTTCTCCATTTACATTCGGCAGGGGTTTAAGATCAAACTCTTTTTCTTCCTTCTTTAATGTTATTCCTCGTATAGATGCTTCTTCTTCTAATTTATCTCTACTTAAAGAATTTACCTCATTTACTATTTGATTTACTTTTTGTACTAACTCTTTTATATTCTTTACTAAATCTTTATTTTCTCCTATTATTTTGTTAATTACGAATTTAGTATCACTTTTTCCGTATTTTAACGCGTTTTCAATTACTATTCTTCTTATCTTTTCATCATCCATTTATTTTTATTTCTTTTCCTATAGCTTGACCGGGCATTCCTCTTTCAAAAAGAACAACTACTTTACCATTATTTCCATGAGCTCTTGTTATTTTGCCTTTTATACTTGCTTTTGAAAATGATATTTCTACCTCCTTTCCAATCAATTTTTTAGCTTCTTCTCTATTTTTTATTCCTTCTATTTTTACTATAGCCTGTCTTAATTTTTGAGTATGTCTTCCCCTTCTATAAGATACTATGACTGCCTTCATGGTTTATTTATAGCTAGTTTTAGGATTTATATTTGTATTCTCACTTTCAGTGGCAGCAAAGTCTACAATCGCGGGGCTTGGTAATCCCTTTGCTTTTCTATGATTTATTATTATTTGCATTGCCTTTTCTACAAACGATTTTGCTATGTTGAATTTTTCTTCGTAATCTTTACCGTTTATTTGAGCTATTTCCCCTTTTTCTATCTTTTTCCACCATGTTATGACTTCTTCTGCTCCTCTTACATCAGCAGCGTCAAGAAGTTTTTCTTTTGTAACAAATACTTCATATAAAGCCTTTGGAACTTCTTTTGGAACTGGAGGCATATATCCATATTCCATTAACATTGCCTGTGAAGAGCTTGTAACTGCTAAAAATAAATCATTTGCTAGTCTTCTAGTGAGAGTATCCTGCGCCCAATTTAGCATAAATTCTCCTTGCGAAATTAATGAATCAATGGAAGATATTGTAGGAACAATTAAACCTTCTTTGTATAATTTTTGTAATGAATAGAAGAATCCAGTATCATAAATAGCAATTCCATCCCTAAGTAATGTAAGCATAACAGGATCTGGTTTTACTATTCCTCTCCATAAATCGACTATTGTCCATCCTTGGGGGTGTATTTTATCCGAATACGCTGCAGCAATTTCACTAAGTTTTCCAAAAAGTCTTGAATTCAATTCATCAGGCGGAATAGTGCTTACATCAGATGGATCTACTATAAATGCAATATCTATATCAGAATTAGGGCCATAATCTTCTTTCCTTTTAGCACTTCCAAAGAGCACTATAGATTTGATATAGTGCCTAAAAACAGCCAAAGTTCTTAATATATAGGCTTTTACCGTATTTGCTTTTTGAGGAGGTAAAGTTTTATCTAAAATACTTAATGATAAACCTGCAAGTTGACCGGGAGGTTCTGGGCTTTTCTCATTTTCTCCTTCTTCTAAGCCTATAAAAGAAGCTAAATAATCAATTCTCTTGTTCAATTCTTCTACTTTTGCAGACACAAGTTCTGTGGTAGAAAATAGCTTGTTTATTGAATCAAGTAAATTTTTTAATGGGTCTTCCATTGCTATATTAATCGGTCAAAGTATTTAATTCTGCAAATAAATTGAAAGGAGTGTTAAAATGACTTTATAAGAACATTTTAGATACAGGCTTTAAAAAGTAAAATGTTTCATTTTAATAATTTGTTTCTCTCAATTATTTATGGAAAAAGGTACTTCTAAAAAAAAGATAGAGGAGCTTACTACTGACGATTTAAACAAGTTTTCCATTTCAGAATTGGATGATTTGATAAATAATTTAATGTTTATCGGGCAGAATCCACAAGCCAGAAAACGAAAGATAAAAGGAAGTCCTTCTCCAGAAGTATCTTTAAAATTTGATATTGATTCGCTTAATACTGCCTCAAAACTAATAGACTTTGTTGGGAAAATTTATGGAAAATACAGATTTAAGCAATTGAAAATGTATGAAGGCATAGAACCTTCTGCTTTTTCTAATTATTTAGTTACTCTTTTAACAAGACGATCTATTTTAGATGATAGAATTAGTAATATACTTAGCACTATTTACAATTTGACTAAATTAATAGAGCGTCTTTTTTATGAAGCTAGAACTCTAAAAGAAAGAATCGAGCTCTTTGATAAATTAAAGAAGGGAGGTAGTGAGGCAGAAGCTGCAGAGCGTACTTTAAAGCAAATTTGGATCGATAATGTTGATGCAAGGAGAGGGCCAGATTCGCTGTTGCAAATATCTCAACGAGCAAACATGCCGGTACTTTCTCTTTTCTATGCTGCAAATGGAGAAAAGGACATAGACAGACTCTTGCCTAAGCCGGGTGTAAATGATGCAAGTGCAAAGGACAAATTAGATTATAACAATAAAATAAAGGGAATCGTATTGCCTAGATTTCAAGAATATTTGATCTGGAAAAAATATGCAGAACAAGAATTAAGGACAAGATTTCAGATAACTGTAAACCAACTAAAAATGGAATATGCTTCCTATAAAATGTATGTAGCTCAAGCAGCAGAATATATAAATTTGAGGAATAGAATGCAGATAAGGACAGTAGGTAGTGAAAAGGACTTTATGCAAGGAGTGGGAGATACATTTTTTGATAAATTTAAACTTTCTTTTTCTTTTCTCGGTTTTTCAGAAAGTTATTATAGAGCACTTAGAATAATTAAGAGAAAGGTATTTGGTGAAAGAGGGGTAGAAAAAATTGTAGCGGTTTCTCCTAAACCTGTTCCTTCGTTTAGTAAATTGCCAAATGAAGATGATGCTACATATGAAGCTAGAAGATTAGCAAAGATAGGTCCTAAATTTATAACTGCATTAAAGTTAGATGTAGAATTTAATTTTTCTTCTATTCCAAATTACTCATCTAGACCATATACAATTCCTCAATCATTTCCAGAAATATATCAAGGAGGAGTTTCGCTTAACTTTTATTCTTTTGCATTTCTTCCTTCCGAATGGAATTTATTAAATAAAGCAATTGCATTAAAGCTTCAAAAAACAGTATTTGAACAGTACGGTCTTAAGAGTTCTTTGGAAGCAATTGATAAAGATATGCAAAATTTGATTGCTGAATTTGATAAAAAAGAGCAGAAGGAAGAAAAGAAAGAGCAAAAGAAGCAATCTTCTATGTTTTTAGATATTTACAATTCTTTTAAACATGATTTTTATGAAACCTTCAAAAATGATTTTTTGAGTATTTATGGCGCAGTAGAAGATTTAAGTAATTTTTTAGTTCCTAGTCAGCAATCAAAATTAGATCCGGATAAAATTAATGAAAAATTAATTAAAAAATATGGTCCTCAAGAAATAATTGATACAGCCAGGTTTATTTCTAAAGATACACTTCGAAAATTTTATGAAGATGTAAAAAGAGCTTGGATTACTTTTTAGGATTCTCCAGTTCTACTGCAGTTGCGTATTCTTTTATTTTAGAGTATATTCTGTCAATAACATATGGTTTAACGTATTTATCTAAAATTTCTTGGAGGGAGAGGTTTTCCTTTATTCTATATCTTTTGTTTATGTTTTCAACTATTCCTAAATTTATCAATTTTCTTAGATCTCTGAGTATATTTGCATAAACTATGCTTATTCCTCTTTCGTATATTTTTGAAGTTATTTCTACACTATTTAATCCTTCAGGCTTATTTTTCCTTTCTTGCAATAATATATCGAGTATTTCTACTATAGCTGTTCTTTTATCTCCCGGTCTTAATAATCCTAGAGATATTGCAAGCCTTCTAAGATCTACTTTATAATCTCCAGTTGGTTTTTCAAATTCATTCAATTCGATCGAAAATAATGGCTTATCTCCTTCCATAATCTATTGCTTAGGTAAGTTTGTAATTGATTTTGCTTTAAGCTCTGCTAATTCTTTTTGCATTGTATTTATTAGATCAACTAATTTATTAACTTGCTGTTGAGTTGAACTAAGCTCATTTTCTAATGTTTTTATAGAAGTCTGAATTGCATCCGGATTGATCCTGGATAATATTCCAACGAGTGAAGTAGAATCTTTGACAAATTCTAATATATCTTGTTGTGCTTTATTTATTACATCATTAAGAGCGTTCATTTGAGATGCCATTGTGTCTATTCGTGTTTTAAATGTAGATATGTCTAATGTGTCTGAATTTAAAACCGAAGTCAATCTCTCTATTGTTGCTTCTATGGAAGATAACTTTTGTTCAATTGTTGTTGTTCTTTGAGCCAGGTCATTTAATTGAGGTATGCCTTTATATAAATCTTCGCTCATCTTTGCAGTTTTTCCTTCTAATTCATTTAGTTTATTTTGTATTTCTTCATTTTCCTTTTGATGATTTTCATTTAAATTATTAATTTGTTTCTTGACTTCATCATTAAGATCTCTTACTTCTTTTTCTATTTCTGATACAGATTTAGAAAGCTCTGCATTCTTTGAATTCAAAGCATCATTTAATTTGTTTATAGAATCAGTGTTTTGATTTACTTTTTCAACTATGGAATTAACAGCTTGTCCCACTTTGCTTACATAATCATAAATTTGATTTATTTTTTGTTCATATTGATTAATTCTTTGATCATATTGCGCTTTTATTATGTTAATTATTTCTTCCTTATTTATTTGAGTATTAATTACTTTATTTTGCAGTTGAGAATATAATTCATTAACTATAGAATCTATATCTTTGCTAGATAGAGTCTTTAGAGTTTTTATAGAGTTTTCTATTTCATTTATTTTGTCTGTCAACTTTTTTATGTTATCTACTGAATTTTCGATTTCGTTTATTTTTTTATATACGTTTAAAAATGCACTGTTTAATGACTTGTTAAAGTTTTCTATATTTTTTGCATAATCATTAAAATTGCTAGCAGGTTTCAATGAAGGACTTTCTTCGGCTTTCATAAGTTTCTTAATTATTTTATTAATAAATACCTATTTTTTAATATTAATAGTATTGCGATTAATTTATTCTTTTTCTTTAACTATGATATTCTCTAATTTTTCTAAGATATCGTTCATTACGCTATCTTTTCTAAATCCTTCTCCCTTTATACTTAATATTTCATTGTTTTCTCTTATCAAGTTTAAATCTATTTCATACTTTTCGTTATGAAGTTTTTTAATATTAACTCTTATTTCTTTTATCTTTCCTACCTTAATTAAGAAGTGCTCTTTGCGTTTTATTTCGCTATTGAAATACATGTAGAATGAATAGTCCTTTTCTCCAGAGAAAATTATTTTTATCGCCCCTTGAGATTCATTCGATATTGCTTTCTTAAATAGCTCAAAAATATTTAACGTACCAATAGGTGCATGCTCAGAATTTACAATTATTACGTCATCCAGATTATTTATTAATTTTTCTACAATTACTTTTAACGAAGAAGATTCAGAAAAACTAATAAAATCGTTAGTAGTTATATTTGAAACTGCTAAACCAGTCGGTCTTAATATTGCATAATCAACAATTTCGTATATTTTTACTGCAGAAAATAGTTTTCCATGCAAATCAACTACAGGATATGTAAAGTGTTTTATTTTTTTAGCCACTTCTAATGCATCTTCTACACTTTCAGATAAGTAAAGATTAGGATTATTCTTTTCAATTACATTTTCTACATATATATTATCAAAAACTTTTTGACTGTACAATAATCTTAAAAGCGAAGAATAAGGAACTACTGCTACTGCAACATCCCTATCTAAAAGTGGTATTGAAGATACTTCATCTAACATTGCATTTATTGCATCTTGCTCATCAGAAGAACTTGAGAGTGTTGTAGGTTTTATAATTAGATCTTTTATTTTCATTCCTTTAACTAATTTTTTATCTAAAATTTTTATAAGCGAAAACATTCCTGCATATTTACCATTTTTAGTAACTATACAATCGAAGGCCCTGTTTTCTCTCAGTTTTTTAATCGCTAAACTTAATTCTGTGTCTTCTTCTAATTGAAGAAATTCCTTTGATATATACTTGGCTAGTTTCATTAATTATATTGTTGTTATTATTATTTATCAGCTTATTTCTAATAATCTTTTATAAGATCTTCGTAAGTTATTATACCTATAACCTAAGGTTTCAGCTATACTCATTATTTGATATGCAGACAAAATTTCATCCTCTTTCTCACAAAAAGTTGCAAATATTGCATTTACTCCATAATCGTTTGCAATGTATGCATTATTAATAAGAAGTGGTAGAAATTCATTATTTTTGATATTGCGTAGATCAAATATTATAAATATATCGTTTTCTTTCATTTTTTCTGCTAATCCTTTATCTAGTTTAAAATTGTACTTTTCCCAAAAAGCTATTGCATTTGCTCTGTTTTTTCTTATTGTTTTTTCGAAGTCAAAAGTAGCTACTTTAAAAGGAAAGCTCTCTTTATCTGCTCTTTTTAGAAAGTTTCCTTCAAGAATATATATTTCTCCTATTCCTATTTTTCTTAAAAAATCATAGTATTTCTTATCTATATTTACTATATCCGGCAACTCCATTCTAATAAATAGAAGATTAAAATAGTATATTTTACAATTAAATAATGGATACTGAAACCATCGTAAATGCAAGAGTTTTCGATAATGTGTACGTCTGCAGGTATTGCAAGTCTAAAATGCGCATAGGCAATCCGAATTTAATAAAGGAAGGAAAAGTAAGATGCAGAAAATGTCATAGAATTGCTTTTAGACCAAAGAGTAAGGAAATAAGAGAAACGAAGGCTGCAACTACAACTTCTGCTCCTGCAAACAAATCTAAATGAGCTATATCTTTTTTAATTCAGAGTACAATAATATAGCAGGGGCTATCTTTATATTAGCAATTATACTACTAGTAATAGCGTTTAGAAAGAATTTTAAGCGAGAAGGTCCAGCCTTTATTTATAGGACCAAGATAGGTATTAATCTCATAAATAAGATAGGTTCACATACAAAATTTGTAAAAATTTTTGGATATATTGGAATAATCGTAGGGATTTTAGCAGCTATTTTTGGGCTTTATAATATATTAATTTATTACTACAATATTTCATTGTTCAAAAGTTTACATGTATCTGCAGTAGAGTTAGCATTACCTTTTTACATACCAGGAGTTTCTATAGGTGTTCCAATTATTTATTGGATAATAGCAATATTAGTTACAGTGTTGCCGCATGAATTTTCTCATGGAATAGTAGCTAGAGCACACAAACTTAAAATAAAGAGTACTGGTTTTGGTTTTGCATTTGCTTTTATACCTTTAGCATTTGTAGAATTGGACGAAAAGAAAATGTATAAATCTAAGTTGAGTACTCAGCTTTCAGTTCTTTCTGCAGGTTCTTTTTCAAACATAATTATTGGTGCTTTAGCATTGTTTTTTTACATAATTATAGCGTTCTTTTTAGTAAGTAATAATTTAGTTTCATTTTCAAACGTTTATTTAAATTTATCTTCAATAAAGAACTCTCCTGCTTATCAAGCAGGCATACCTTATAATCATACAATTCAAATTGTTAAGTTAGATAATAAATCTATTTCATTTAACGCAATAGAATTGCCTCTTTTTGGTTTTGTAATCCCTCAAATTAAGAATAATCAATATGTTTATAGTTTAGGACCTTTATCTTCCTACTCTAAATTTAATAGCTCTTCAATTTCTTTATTACAAGTTTATTCTTTGTTGGAAAAAGGCAACTCTTCACAAATTTTTCAGTCTTTTAATAAATCTTATTATGTTGTTCCTTCTAACTTCACAGTTAATAAAACAATAATTCATTATGGAGTTAAATTTATTACATATTTTAGTAAGCAACAACCATTTACATTAATTCCAATTATTTCTGCAAATGCTTTTCCAACTTCTTCTACTGTTTCGCAAATACTTTTCTGGCTAGAAGGTTTGCTCTTATGGATATTTATATTTGGGATAGGTGTAGGGGTTATAAATATGTTGCCAATATTTTTTATAACTGATGGTAGTAATGCACTATTTTCAATTCTTAAAAGTTTACTTAAAAACGAAAAAAATGCAATGAGAATAACTTACGCAATTAATGCAATACTTACATTTGTACTCATATTCTCAATAGCTTTTGTAATATGAACATAAAAGAAATACTAAAAAATTATTATAACTCAAAGGTAAAGGATTCTCCAACAGTTTCCAAATATACTGACTTTTTATCTTTTGATTATGGAGATGTAATTCCTCAAGAGTTACAATTTGAAAAGTGCAGTTCTAATTTTTCTCCTTTAAATGAAATGGATTATTTAAACTATAATTATAAAACAGGATCATATCTAGTTTCTCAAGATAAAATTTCTTTAAAAGGTAATTACATTGCAGAATTAGTTTTTAATAAGAAAAATTCTAACTTAAATGTAGATATAGATAGTGAGTTTTCTTCGCTAGTTTTTACAGGTTCTATTGAATCTTCATCTCTAACAATCAATCTAAAAGGTAAATTTAATTATTTATGTATAGATACTCAATTTTTAGGAGAGGTTAAAATAAGAATAAATTCTTTTTTCTCTGATAAAAGTGTTGTATATATAAGAGGGATTGCAAATAATTCTAATTTAAATATTATTTCGCGTACTCTAGCTAGAGAGCATGCTGACTTTAATGTAGAAACTAAGCATATAAATTCAAATTCATCAATAGAAATGAAAGGGGTTAATTTAGGTGGAAAGCTTATATTAAGAGGAAATCCAATACTTTTAGATAATTCTTATTCAAACCTTATTATACAAATAATAACTGTTAAAGGCCAATCTTATGGAATACCTGAGCTTACAATTAATTCTAATTCTTCTTCAGGAAATCATTCACTTTCTATAAGAAAGATAAGTGAAAATTGGATAAACTATTTGCTTGCAAGAGGATTAAGTAAAGAAAGCGCAGAAAAAATTATATTAGATTCTTTTCTTTTTGATATAATCTATAAGTAAAAAAGGTGTTACATGGCAGTAATATTTGATCTGGATGGGACTTTAATAAATACTACTTCTCTAAACGTAAAACTAATAAAAGAAGGATATGAAAAATTAGGCATAAAATTGAGTACTAATTTCGTAAAGCAAATAGTAAAGTTTCCATATACAACTATTGCTAAACTCATCTATGAAAAAACTAACATTAAAATAACCAATAAAGACATAGAAAAAGTGCACATTTACAAGTTAGAACATATGGAAGAAAATTTGAATAAAGTAACTGCATTTAAAGGTGCGGAAAAAACCATTGATTTTCTAAAGTCTAAGCAAGTTAAAATTGGTATATTTACGTCTGCAAGTAAAAAAGAAGTAGAATTATATAAACGAAAGGTAAAATTTTTAAATAAATTTGATGTAATAGTTTCTTCTACCATGAAAAGAGAGAAACCAGATCCTTATTTTCTTATAAAGACCCTTAGTCTTTTAAAAGCTTCAAAAAATAAATCTGTTTACATAGGGGATGCGCCTGTAGATGAAATGGCTGCAAAAAGAGCAGGAATTAAATTTATTGGAGTTTTTAATAAAGATCTTCATCCTTATTTTAAAAGTTATAAAGACTTATTAAATTACTTTAAAAAAAATTACGAAATGTTTAAAGAATGATCATTAGTATACTTAAATAGTATGAACGAAAAGACTGATGAAATGCTTAACGAAATAAAAGAGTTCAGTGAAGAATTTGTTATTAATCTTTACAAGAAAAAATTTACACAAGGAAGTAGATCAGTAGTTATAGATTTTGATTTGATAGATAAGTTTTCACCAGAGTTAGGAAATTATATACTGTCTAATCCTACAGAAGCTATTTCTTCCTTTAAAGTTGTTTTAGAGGAAATAGATGATGTATTTAAAGATGTTAACATAAGATTTTACAACATTCCAAAGAATAATCAAGTAAGAATAAAAGACATAAGAAATAAGCACATAGGTAAACTTATTCAAATAGTTGGCCTTATAAGAGCAGCTTCTACAGTTAAACCAGTTACTGAGGTAGTTGTTTTCGAGTGTCAAAATTGTGAGCGCCAAATACCTGTAGTTCAAAAGGAGAGAACGATTAAGCCTCCTTTAGTTTGTCCTTCCTGTGGAAAGAGCAAGTTCAGAATAGCAAGTAAAAAATTCACTGATATGCAAAGATTAATAGTAGAAGAAGCCCCAGAAGAACTAAGAGGAGGAGAGCAACCAGAACACATTGAAGTTTTACTTAAAGATGATTTAGTTGATCCTAAATTTGAAAGGAACATAATTCCTGGAAACAAAGTGACTATTAGTGGAATAATTAAAGAAAGCCCAATATTTTACGGTAATGGTAAGCAATCTACAACTTCAGATCTAATTTTAGAGGCTTCTTATATTCAGGCAGTAGAACAAGGATATGAAGACATAGAAATAACTGAAAGCGATAAAAATGAAATAATTAAGTTAGCTAGCTCTCCAGATATTCTAGATAGATTAGTAGCTTCAATAGCCCCTCATGTTTATGGTTTAGAAGAAGTTAAGAAGGCAATTGCGCTACAACTTTTTGGAGGAGTTAGAAAAGTAGCTAATGGTGTTGCTATTAGAGGAGATATACATATATTACTTGTAGGTGATCCAGGTACTGCTAAATCTTCAATACTAAAGTACGTTGCAGAGCTTTCTCCTAAAGGAAGATACGTTACAGGAATGGGATCTTCTGCAGCAGGACTTACTGCTACTGTAGTAAAAGATGAGATATCGAAAGGATACATGCTTGAAGCCGGCGCTATGCCATTAACTAACAAGGGACTTTTGTGTGTTGACGAAATAGATAAAATGAATAAAAATGATAGAATAGCTCTTCATGAAGGATTAGAACAGCAAACCATTACAATTTCTAAAGCAAATATTCATGCAACTTTAATTGCTCAAACTGCTGTATTGGCTGCTGCAAATCCGAAATTAGGGAGATTTAACTTTGTAGAGAGTGTTGCTTCACAGTTAGATCTTCCTCCTACATTGATAAATCGTTTTGATTTAATATTTGCATTGAAAGATGTTCCTAACCAAGTTACTGATTTACTTATAGCTAATCGTATTATAGAATCTAATAGAGATATAACTAAAGCCTCTCCTGCAATAAATATAGATTTACTAAGAAAATACATTGCTTATGCAAGGCAAAATGTAAATCCAGTTATTTCTGAAGAGGCAGGAGAAAGAATCAAAAACTTCTTTATTTCTTTAAGAAAACAGAGCACTTATGGAGATAATGTTATAATACCTATTTCTGCAAGACAGTTGGAATCAATAATAAGACTTGCAGAAGCCTCTGCTAGAATAAGATTATCTAACAAAGTAGAAGTACAAGATGCTGAATTAGCAATTAGTTTAATCACTTCTTATCTTAATCAACTCGGTTTTGATATGAGTTCAGGAAAAATAGACATTGATAAAATTACAAGTACCATAACTTCGTCTGAAAGAAGTTCTATTTTAGAAGTTAAGAAAATAATAAAGAAGCTTTCAGATATGGGAGGCGCTAGCGTTTCTGATATAATAAAAGAAGGTGAAAAACTAAATATTCCAAAAGAAAAAATAGAAGAAGCAATAGAAACGTTGAAAAAGCAAGGCGACATATACGAAGAAAAATACGGCGTATACAAGGCATTATAATGGATTATACTTATTATCTTCTCCCTTTGATTTCTCTTTTAAAACTAACTAAAGAAAATAATGTACTTAAAATAAATAATAAAGAAGTTTCAAGATTAAACATATTTGGAATAGTCGAAAGGATAAATGATAATGAAGGATATAAATCTTTAGTAGTGAATGACGGAACCGGAGAAATATATGTGTATTTTCAAAATAATTTAGAATTAAAAGCAGGGGATGCGGTAGAAATATTAGGTGAATTAGTTTATGATGAAAATCCTATACTACATGCAAGAATAATAAAAAAGATTGATTTAATTCAATTCATGTATAATAGTATTAAAAGTTTATTTTATTACAATAAGTATTGGAATAATAAAAAGTAGATTATGGAAGTAGACGAAGAATATTTAAAGTTGTTGGATAGAATATATGAGAGCAAGAAAAAGATTGAGAAAGGCAGATTTAATCCGCCAGGAGTTAGAGTTGAAACTACTTCTCAGAAAACTTTTATCTATTTAAATGATTTTGCAAACTATATAAAAAGACCTATTAATCATATATTTAGATTTTTATTACATGAGTTTTTGACTTCCGGGAGTATTGAAAAAGAAAGAATAATGTTGACAGGAAGATTTCAGCCCAAGCAAGTTCAAGAAAAATTACAATTGTATTTACAAAAATATGTTTATTGTAAGGTTTGCTCTTCTCCAGATACAGAAATGATAAAAGAAGACAAAATTTATATGATAAAGTGCCTTGCTTGTGGCGCTTCTTATCCTGCAGAAGAAATACGTTAGTATGTTTTACGCAAAAATGCATAAAGGAGAAGGCCAAAAAATATTAGCTATTTGCGATAAAGATTTATTAGGTAAAACACTTATTTCTAAAGATATTAAAATTTTTATAGATCCAAAGTTTTATGGCGAAAAAATATTTGATAAAGGAGAAATCCTAAGTATGATATCGGAAAGTTCTATTATAAATGCATTTGGTAATGAAATCGTTAAATTTTTAATTGAAGAAGGTATTGTTAAAAATGCGAAAGAATTTGGTGGGCAGTTACATGCTCAAGTTTATAAGATATTATGAGAAACACGGAGTTTAGGCTTCCAGAAAAGGATGAGGTTTTAGGATATGTAATACAACAACTAGGTCATGGAAATATGTATGTAAAGTGCTCTGATAATAAAATAAGATTTTGCAAAGTTAGAGGAAGCTTGACAAGGTATGCTTGGGTTAAGGCAGGTGATTTCGTTATAGTTAAGCCAATCTCGCCCAAAGAAGACGAAAGAGGAGATATAGTTTATCTTTATAACAAGCTTGGAATAGAAAAGCTTAAGGAGCTAGGCTACGATTTGGATAGTTTAAAGGGTGAATCTTAAATTTACCACTTAAAAGATATAAATACTACTAGACTTCATAATATCAAATGGGAAGTGAAAAGCCAACAACTAAAAATGAAACTCTGGCAGATAAATTAAAAGCAAGTGGAGGAGAGCAAAGCAACTCTTTGGGAGGATCTTACTTTCGTCAAATAGGATCTTACTTTCGTCAAATATATAATACATTAAAATCCGACTTTTTGAATGCATACAATACACTTAAGAAGGATTTAGGGCAAATTCCTGCTCAAATAAAAAATGATTTAAAATCATCTTATAAAACCGTAATAGAAGACTTACGTAAATTGCCTACTGAAATAAAGACATACTTTAAACCTTACTTCAATACATTAAAGGTAGACTTAAAATCTTATTTCGACAAGACTAGGACTGATTTAGTGTCTTACTTCAAAACTCTTAAGAAAGATTTGATAGGATGAATTTATTTAAGAGTTAGTTATTTTTTCTGCTTTTTAATTATAACTTATAAATTTCAACTTAGTTTTTTTTAATTAATTCACCTTGATTTAATTAAAATATTTACTAATTACTTAAACAATCTTTTTTGAAAATCTTTTTAGCCAAAATAATAAAGGTTAAGCTCTCCCCTTACATAATAGATTTCTTAAAAAGAATTTAAGACCCTATAATTTAAAAGTTAACAAAGAAGTTAATAAAGCTTATATTTCTTTAATTAGAAGCTTTAAAATGGTGATTAGTGGGAGTGAAGCAATTGCAGCTGCAATTGCATTGGCGGGAGGTCTTATAGGTACAGGTATTGCTCAAAGCGGAGTTGGATCTTCTGGAATGGGAGTTATAGCAGAGAAACCGGATATGCTAGGTAAAGTACTTCTATTTTTCGTATTGCCAGAAACACTTTGGATAATAGGATTTGTAGTAGCGCTAATGATTTTGCTGAATATACTTTAAATGAGCGATGTAAAGGAGTTGTTAGAAGAGTTAATAAAGGAAAAAAAGAAAGAAATAGAAGAGATAAATAAAAGGACTGAGGAAGAAAAGATTAAAATAATAAATGAAGCAAAAGAAAGAGCTGAGAAAATAAAGAAAGATATTTTAGAGAGTGCTAAAATCTTAGCTGATCAAGAATATATTAAGTCTAAAGAAATGAAAGTGCAGGAAGGTATTGATTATTATCTTTCAAAAGCCGGAGAGGTAGAAAAGGAATATGTTAATCAAATTTATTCCATTGCAGAAGAAATCACTCAAACAGAAAAATATAAGAATTTTATGAAAAATTTAGCTAGTAAATTTTCTGACTACGAAATTTACGTAAATAAAAGAGATATTTCCTTTATAAAAGGGGCAAAAGAAATAAGCATTATAGGAGGAATTATTGCAAAAAAAGGAACTCAAATATTAGATTTTAGTTTTGATACTATACTTTCCGAAAAAATTGATAAAATTTTAAATGAAATATATGAGCTTAGTGGGAGCAAGCAGAGCTAAAATCAGCAATTTAATGAGCAAAGAAAAATTACTTTCACTAAAAGAGAAGAGCATTTCTCAAATAAAAGATGAAATAAATTATGTTTCAGATAATATAGAAGAATTTGAAGCCAACTCTTTAAATTATTTTTTTAAAGAAGCACAAGATCTTTACCTTCTCGCAGACCCTTTAGATAGAAAAGTTCTTTCCTCTTATTTATTAAAATTTGATTTAGAAAACATAAAAGCAATAATATCTGCGAAGTTACTCAAGGAAGAAATAAAGATTTCAGATAGAAAAATTGAAGTAATTAACAGATTTGTTGGTATGACAACTATAAATAAGTTAGATTATATTTCTTTAATAAATTCAAATATCAATGAAATAGTTAATTTCTTAGCAGAAAGATTTTCTCCGTCCTTATATACTCAAGATTATCCAAAACTTTTCAATTTATTAGAAGATTTTTATATCAAGAATCTTGACAATACTATAACAAAAGCTGGTTTTTCAATTTCCAAGTATCTTTCAAAAGAAAACGTAATATATCTTTCTTACTATAACGATGTAAGGGTTGCCTTATATTATTTAATTCTTTTAGAAAATCAAATAAACTTGATCAGAGGGATAATTTATTTAAAATTGAAAAATAAAGTAGAATTAATTGATAAATTATATGAAAGTTATTTGTTTAGGGGATGAAGAGTTTGTTATTGGAATGAGAATGGTTGGTTTAGATGGTGAAATAATCAATAAAGAAGAATTTGTAAAATCTTACAACAAATTTTTGGACTATGATATTGTTATAGTAGATAAAGAAATAGCAGAAGGCATTCCAGAAGATTTAGAAGCAAAATTAATAAGTATTACTAAACCTATTTTTATTTTGCTAAGAGAAAAGGAAGACGTTCTAAATCTTACTAAAAAAATATTAGGCATAGATCCAAATAATTTATGGCAATAAAGAGAATTTCTGGTCCATTAGTTGTTGCTGAAGGATTGAGTTCAGGAATTGGAGAAGTAGTAAGACTAGGGAAAAAAAGAATAATTGGAGAAGTAATAAGAATAAGGGGAAAGGAATTTTTTATAGAAGCTTATGAAGACACTTCTTCTTTAGGAGTAGGAGAAGAAGTTGAAGAGACTCACTTTCCTTTGTCAGTAGTTTTGGGGCCAGGGATGTTAGGTAAAATTTATGATGGATTGCAAAGAGCTTTAGATTCTATGCTTAGTAAAGAAGGCATATTTATTCATGGAAAAGAAGATTATTTTCCTTTAGATACGAATAAAAAATGGGATTTTTATCCGCTCGTTAAAAAAGGGGATAAAGTAAGAGAAGGACAAATAATTGGAAAAGTAAGAGAGGGAAATATTGATCATTTTATACTTGTCCCTTTGGGTTTTCATGGAGAGGTTAACTCAATTAAAGAAGGTTCTTTTACAGTAAAAGACCCTATTTGTACTATCGAAAATAAAGAAGTTTTTCTATATCAAAGATGGCCTATAAGAAAGCCAAGACCGTATTTATCAAAGTTAGATATAAAATCTCCTTTAGTAACAGGTCAACGCGTTATAGATTTTTTGTTTCCTATTGGAGAAGGAGGGAAAGCAGCAATTCCTGGGCCATTTGGTTCTGGTAAAACAGTTTTGCAGCATCAATTGGCTAAATGGGCTAGTAGTGATATTGTTGTATATGTAGGTTGTGGGGAGAGAGGTAATGAAATGGCAGATCTTTTGGAAAGCTTTTCTAATTTAGTAGATAGTAATGGAAATCCTTTGTTACAAAGAACTGTACTCATAGCAAATACTTCTAACATGCCTGTAGCTGCGAGAGAGGCAAGTATATATGTAGGAATAACAATTGCAGAGTATTTTAGAGATTTAGGATATAAAGTTTCTGTTATGGCAGATAGTACATCTAGATGGGCAGAAGCATTGAGAGAGATTTCAGGAAGATTGGAAGAGATGCCTGGAGAAGAAGGATATCCTTCTTATCTAGGGAGTAGGCTTGCAGAATTTTATGAAAGAGCAGGAAAAGTAAAAACATTGTCTGGAAAGGAAGGAAGCGTAACTGTTATTGGAGCTGTTTCTCCTCCGGGAGGGGATTTATCCGATCCTGTTTCTCAAAATACCTTGCGTTTAGTAAGGTGCTTTTGGGGGCTCGATGCAAAACTTGCATATTCAAGACATTATCCAGCAATTAATTGGGGAATAAGTTATTCGCTTTACATTGATGACTTAGAAGAGTGGTTTAAAAAAAGTGTAGGAAATGATTACAAGTTTTTAAGAGAGTGGATTTTAAATACATTAAATAAGAGTGACGAAATACAACAAATTGCAAACCTAGTTGGATTTAATGCTTTACCAGATCAAGAAAAAGAAACACTCAAAATTGCAAGATTGATAAAGGAAGGATTTTTAATACAAAGTGCATTTGATGAAAATGATGCATATTCTTCATTAAAGAAACAATATATTATTGTTAAAGCTATAAAATTGTTGTACGATAAAGAAATGGATAAGATATTGAAAGGTCAGAAATTTGATGAAATAAAGGATAATGATTTTGTACAAACTATTTTGAAAATGAAAATTATGAAGGATGATGAAATAGAAAAAGAATTTGAGAAATTAAGCTATGATTTACAAAGAATATAGTAATATTACTCAAGTAGATAGCTCTTTAATTTTTGTAGAAGGGTTAGAAGCTCCTAAATATAATGAGGTTGTAAAAATTTTCAGCAATTTAGGTAGTTTAGAAGGTCAAATAATAGATGCAAGTTCAAACATTTCTGTTATTCAAGTTTTTGGAAATATGTTAGGTTTAGATCCGAAAAGTGTAAGAATTCTACCTAAAGGCAAACCGTATTCAATAAAGTTGAATGAAGAGCTAATAGGAAGAATATTTAACGGAAGATTTTATCCAATAGATAACGGACCATCAATAATCAAAGGAGAAGAATATGATGTTAATGGATACCCAATTAATCCTTATGCAAGAGAAACTCCTAACAGTTTTGTTGAAACGGGTATATCAGTTATCGATGGTTTAATTACACTTGCAAAAGGTCAAAAATTACCATTATTTTCTGGCTCTGGTTTGCCCCACAACAAAATTGCTGTTCAAATATCTTCTCAGGCTAAAGTATCTGATAATACTTTAATAGTCTTTGGTGCAATGGGAGTGAATAGCGATGAAGCAAGATTTTTAATAAATGAATTCAGAGAAAGAGGTTTATTAAGGAAAACAGTTTCCTTTATAAATTTAGCTTCAGATCCTTCTATTGAGAGAATACTATTACCTAGAATTGCTTTAACTACTGCTGAATATCTTGCTTACGAAAAAGGATATGATGTAATTGTTATACTTACAGATATTACAAATTACTGTGAAACTTTGAGAGAAATTTCCTCTGCAAAAAAGGAAATACCAGGAAGAAGAGGATACCCAGGATATATGTATACGGATTTGGCAAGTATATTCGAGAGGAGCGGAGTTTTAAAGGGAAAGAAAGGATCTATTACTCAAATACCTATTTTAACTATGCCACAAGATGATATAACTCATCCAATTCCTGATTTAACAGGTTATGTAACTGAAGGCCAAATAACACTGAGCAGAAGACTACATAAGTTAGGTATTTACCCTCCTATAGATATTCTTTCTTCTATTTCTAGAATGATGAATAATGCAATAGGAAAAGGAAAAACAAGAGAGGATCACAGTTCTCTTTCTAGTCAATTATTTGCAAGTTATTCAGAATATATAGAAGTTAGTAGATTAATGGAATTGGTTGGAGAAGGTGCATTAAGTGAAGATGATTTATCATTAATAAGATTTGGTAGAAAATTTGAAAAGGAATTTATAAATCAAGGATTTAATGAAAGAAGAGGAATAGAAAACACTCTTAATAAAGGTTGGGAAGTTTTAAGCGAAATTAAGCCAGAAAGACTAACAAGATTAAAGCAAGAATTTATTAACAAATATGGAAAGTGGAACAAAGAGTAGAGGAGCTTTAATAAAAGAAAAAGAAGATTTAAAGTTTATAAAAGATAGTGCTGAGCTTCTAAAGTCAAGTAGGAGTAGACTAATAAAAAAATTTATAGAACTACTACAAGAAAGCAAGAATATAAAAGAATACAATGCAAATTTAATTAAAGAAGCTAAAGATGCTTTAGTTTTAGCAATTGCCCTTAATGGTAAAGTTGCATTTAATAGATATTCTGTAGAAATACAGCATGCGAATTTTCAAGTTGAAAAAGATAGCGTATTAGGAATACCTTTATTTAATGTAATTCCTCAAATAAATCAAATTCTAGATCAAAATCTTCCTAATGAAGTTAAGTTGGCTTACGAAAAATTTTATAAGCTAGCTAAAGAAATAATTGAGTTAGCACAACGAGAAATTAATTTGAAGAAACTTCTTTTAGAAATATTTGATATAAATAGAAAAATAAATGCAATTGAAAGAATCATAATTCCTGAACGTCAAAGAAAAATTAAGGAAATTATCGAAACTTTAGACAATTTAGAACTAGAAGAAAAATCTAGATTAATTAAGTATAAGTATGGTTAGTATTGAAGAATTATCTAAAGAAGAAGAAAAGCTTAAAGAATTGTTGGAAAAAGAAAAACAAAGGAGTGAAAAAGAAATAGAAGAAGCAAAGGCTAAAGCTAAAGAAATTATTACCGAAACGGAAAATGAAGCGAATCTTTTAAAAGATAGATTAATTGAAGAAAGTAGAAAGAAAGGAGAAGAAGAAGGAAAGAAGGAAGCGAAGAAATATATTGATTTAGCCAATAAAATTAAAGTTTTAGATAAAGAAGAAATTAGAAGAATAGTGGAAAAATACTTATTTGAAAATGATAAGACCTAAAAGACTTTATTTTGTTGATCTTTTCTTGCTTAGATCTTCTTTAAATAAAGTACTTGAAGTAATAGGTAAAGAAGGTATTGTTCAGATAGTTAAAGGAAAAGGCAGTGATGTAGGAATAATTTCAGAAAAAGAAAAATATGAAAGGTTGTTAACCGAAATTTCTAAAATCAAAGCAAATGGCAATAAAAAAGCTTCACTTAATTACATTCAAAGAAAATTAGAGTCTTTGGATAAATTAAGAAAAGAAATAGATAAGCTAAATTCAAGATATAGAGAAATTAATAATGAATTAGAAACATTAAATTTGTTAAATTCTGAAATCAATTTTTCAGCAATATATGACATAAATTTTATACCTGTTTTAGTAATTGATGAAAATGGAAAATCATTGCAATTTGTAAGGCCAGAAGAAATAAATAAACTCAAAAATATAAGAATAATTCCAAATATATCGAGCGTAAAAAACGAAAGAATAATACTTAAAAAAGAAAAGGAAAAACTTGAAAAATTGATTATTTATAGAAAGAAGGAAGAAAGTAAATTGATAAAGCAAATTTCACCATATGTTTCATACTTTTCTGCAAAACTAAGAAATGAAATAAAGAAAATTGATGTCTTTATTTCTTCAGATAAATCTGAAAACTTTGTAAAATTAAGCTTTTGGATTCCTACTGAAAAGTTAACTTATTTGGAAGATTTACTTCATAAAAATAATATAAAGTTTTACTTACAGATTTCTGAGACTAAAGAGGAACCTCCTTCTTTAATAGATCATAAATTGATTAAACCCGTAGAAACCTTGGTAAACTTTTACTCCATACCTAATTATAGAGATATAGATCCTTCTTTTCTATTTATTGTGCTCTTTCCTTTCATGGCAGGAATGATGATTGGGGATGTTGGATATGGATCTTTATTTTTCTTATTATTCTTATTAATTTATCTAAAAATTTCTAGAAAATGGAATTTCAAGGTACCTTCCTTTATTAAGTCTTTTTTCTACACTTTTATGAAGAGAGAAACACTTTATAATTTATCAAAAATAATGATTATCACTTCCTTAATAGCTATAATATTTGGAATATTTTTTAATGAATATTTTGGCTTTCAGTTGCCTTATTCTCCTTTAATTAATCCTTTTAAGCAAATTTTCTTGCTTTTAGAAATTAGTGGATTTATCGGAATAATTGTAGTAATTGTCGGTTTTCTTTTAGGATCTTATAATTCTTTTTATAACAGTAATTTTAGAGAAGGAATAACTAAAATATTCTGGGCTTTACTTACTCTCAGTGTAGGCATTATAGGATATAATTTATTTAACAAACTTAGTTTTTACAGTTCATTGGCTTACTTTTCTTACTTTCTCCTTATAACTTCATTAATTTTCCTGATCTTTCTCGAGAAAAAATCAAATCTAATAGACCTAATAAGTGTAGTAAGTCATACACTTTCTTTTCTTAGAATTGCAGGAATACTTCTTTCTTCTGTAGTAATTGCTTATGTTGCCGATTTAGGAATACTTCATTCTCATTCTATTTCAGGATTTCTTGTTTCTATATTGGTTTTAATTCTGGCTCAAATATTTAATATTTTGCTTATTTCTTTTGAGCCAGGTATTCAAAGTGCTCGTCTTCTTTATGTAGAAACACTTTCTAAGTTTTATGAAGGGAATGGAAGGATTTTTGAGCCATTCGAAATAGAAGATTTAAATAAGTATAAAAAGTAGGAATATTTGTTTATTTATCGGAATTAATAGCCCTGGTAGTCTAGAGGTCAAGGACGTCGGCCTTTCGAGCCGGAGACCCGGGTTCAAATCCCGGCCGGGGCAGTTTATTAAAGCTTTAGCCTAATTTTATTAAATTTTAAATACTTTATCTTTATCATATAAGAAATGCAGACCATTAGAATAAAGTTAGTATCCAATAATTTAGAGCATATTAACGAGGTAACAAACAAAATTAAAGAAATAGCGGAAAAATTAAAGTTAGCAAAGAGTGGCCCAATTCCATTGCCTACTTCTAGAATTATAGTAACTACGAGAAGAGCTCCTAATGGAGGAGGAAGAGAATCATATGACCACTTTGAGCTAAGATTACATAAAAGAATTATTGATATACAAGCAGATCCTAGAGCACTTAAAGCAATTATGTCTGCTCAAATACCTTCTGATGTGAATATAGAAATGCAACAAATAGAATAAATTCCCATAAGTATCAAACTTATAATGGAGCAAGAAATAAAAGAAAATCTTATAAAAGTATTATTGACTTTTACTACCTTAGTTATCATTTTTCTACTATTAGTAATACTTGTTGCAATAGAATTAAAAACAGACATCTTGTCAGCATTTTCAGATGTAATTGACTCACTTGAAACTTTTAATTTTAGATCATCTTATGGCCCATTAGTCTTGTTTTTCTCCTTGTTTTTAGGAGGATTAGCAACTTATATTTTGGAATTTACTATTACTATATTAAGAAAAGGAGTAGGAGGAGCTATTTATATGAGACAATTTGTAAATACTAAAGATCATTACGTTATTTTAGGTGGAGGAAGAATAGGTAAGAGAATTGCTGAGGATTTATCTAATGCAGGTCAAAAATGTATAATTGTTGAAAAAGACGAAAATCGCGCTACTGAATTAAAGCAAATGAAATTTAAAGTTTTTATAGGAGATGGAACTACTGAAAAAGTCCTTAAGATGGTAAATGTAGGAAAAGCAAAGGGAGTTTTTTGCTGTTTTGGAGAAGATGTTTCTAATTTAGTTGCAGCAATAAATGTTAAAGAAATAAATAAAGATGTTCCAGTTATTTCTAGATGCAATTCACCTTCGAACGTGCCTAAATTTAAGGCTTTTGGGGTAGAATCAATAATAATGCCAGAAATAGTTGGAGCAGATACAATGTTTAATCAAATGAAAAAACTAAAAAATAAATGAAATACTTTATTAGAAAATTATCAATTTATTTAGAGATTTACGCCCCACAAATTTTAATTTCACAAATATTGTTAGAAGAAATTATCTTTATAGCATTAAAATTAAGTCATCATTTTTTAGTATTTTTCTTAGTAGGTTTAGCTTTTACATTGGCTATAACTGTTTTACTTAAAATAATAACAAATGTTAATAGACCAAAAAATTCGTTTATTAAATATAAAGATAAAATCTTAGGAGAAAGCTTTCCTTCACTTCATTCTGCTTTGACTTCTTACTTAGCTTCCTCCTTTTTATTTTTCAAGCCTTTATTTCTTATTTTCGTAATTTGGGCAGTTTTTGTTGCTTTTTCAAGGGTTTATCTCAGAATGCATAGAATAAATGAGGTTTTGTTCGGATTTGTGTTGGGGTTTATTTTAGGATTAATATTGAATGTTTTCTTTTTCGGGAGCAAAATTCTATTAGAAAGTGCTATTTAGATTCTTTATTTTCTTTAAGTTTTTTATTGTAATAACTTAACGGATTTTTTATTAGTTTACAAGTTTCATCTGGTGTACAAACTCCAAAGTACTTGTAATACCCAGGAGAATCACAATTTGGAATAACATATACTTTTCCTTTTTTCATGTAGTTTATCTGAGAATTTATGTATCCTTCTTTTAATGGAGGTTTATTCTTTTGATTCCACTCTTTTATTAATTTTTCTACTTCTACTTCACTCATTCCTAATGATCTGAAAAAATTAATTAAGATAAATAGTGATCTTTTTCTTCCATCACTAACTCCATTCAATATGTTTTTTATACAAGGAGGAAATGATGCAGGATTTATTTTTCTTGGTATTATTTTTTCTACTTTTACAATTCTAGGTTTGTTATCTTTAGGTATGCTTTCAAACAACTTGGCTATTTTATTTTTGCTAACTTCTTCTCCTAGTGCATTAATTATGGATTCTTGATCAAAAGCCGCAAGTTCTTCTAAAGAATATATTCCTAGTCTAATTAGATCTTCCTTTATGTTTAATAAATCTAACTTTAGTAAAATTTCATTTAAGTTGTTTTCAGCAATCCCGTAAGCATTATTAAGCAAAATTGACGCTTCGTTCCTATTTGGTTTAACATCAAAAAAGTCTAATTTAGTGTCTATTGAGCCGGGGGTAGCATCTTCTGGAATAAACTTATCTAGCTTGCTTTTATCTAAAGGAACAGAAACAAGCCATTTCTTTTCATTCAAAGAGTATTGCATTCTAACGAGATGTCTTTCAGTTATCAGGACACTATCTATGTCTACAACTTCGAATGGATCTTCTCCCGTAAATCCAAATTCTTTGAGTTTATCTTTTAATTTTTCTTTTAATACTATTTTTAAATAATTTGATATTATCATTGGGATTTGTGGAAACATATCCTTAGTTTCTTTTCCTCCTACTTTAGACGGAAACGCTTCAAAAGGTACTAATATATGAAAACCACTTCCTCCAGAAAACTTTATGCTATAATTCTTAACGCCTTCACTTTCTATTTTATTAATTATCATTTTTGCAAATTCTTTCGATATTTCCCAATTTTTTGAGTCTATGTCTATAACCAAATCCCAGCCTATTCTTAATTCATTTAATTGTTCTTTTGTTAGACTAGTGCTTAAGCTTCTAAAATCTTTCCATCTTTCTTCACTAAAATGAAAACTAGTAGCTCCGGCTCTTACTGCTCTTTCCAGTTCTTCTTTATTAATAAAATTATTTGGCCTTTTACCAAAGCTTTCTCCATATTTAGCTACTACTTCTCTATCTAAATGTCCGACTATTTTGTTTGCAATTTCATCATTTAAATAGTATCTAACTATTTCTACTGGCTCCATTTTTATCAAATATATAGTTAATTATAGTTACTACTTGATAAGCTAAATAAGGTACTTTCCCAATTGATAACTTTATTGCTCCTCTTTTTATTGCATAATTTTCTAATTTGATAGGTAATCCGATGTGATCACCTAATAAAAATATATCATTTTCCTTGATTTCATAATTCTGAATATTTTCTCCATCTTCTCTTAATACAAATATCCTTTCTTTTAAATTTTTTAAATAAGACTCTATGCCTTCTTTTTTAATTGAGATTCCAGGATGAGTTTTTCCGCTTAGAATATTATTTATTATATCTTTCCAAGTTTCTTCGTCAGTTCTTACATCATATAAACTTTTACCATCTATTTGCATGTGCAATGGAGGATCTCCTGGGCCATACAAAAACGCATCTAAACTGTTATTTCTTCTTATTCCTTTAGAAATGAAAAATGTTGAAATAGCTACTTGATGTAAAACATCTAATCTTCCAGCATTTCTTAAGTTTGTTGAAAATGGCTTAGTATAACCTTTTCTTAAAAGTATTATAAATTTCATATTAATTTTTAAATCCGTGCTTTTTAGTAAAGTTTAACTTTTTTATAAGAAATTTCCTATTAAAGCCTTAAAATTTAGAATTATTCATTATTTTGCTTTTAAATAATCCTTTTAAGCTAAATTATTACAAGTATTCACTTTAAAGTAGTAAAGCTTAAATATAATGTCTGTTCACTAAATTGTATGGTAACTCCAACTCAATCTCAAAGCAAGAATGACTCTTCCCAGCTAGCTAATAAGCTTAATTCATATGCATTTTTGCCTCCAGATTACATATCAAATTTGGATAAAATTTTAGGTAGTAGTAATAGTTTAGGGGGAAGTAATAATTCGAATCAATCTCAAGTTAAGGACACTAATCCTTATGATAAAATTTACTCGTCCTTAGTAATGAACAAAAATAACGACAAAACTGAAACTCCTATTTATCAAATTCTTAATGAACGTCCTGTCGGTATTCCAGGATTGCCCCGTATGGTATATTATGTAAATTTAAATTCAAGAAGGAATAAGGTTACTATAACGATTCAAGCAGGAGAGCCGGCTAAGGGTCAAGCTCTAAATACTATAGAAAATTGGTTTAAAACTAATGCTCTAGAAAGAAAGAATATTGATTTCAGATCTTTGTATAACATTCTTGTAATTGCACAATCTATCGTAGCTTCCAGAGGTAAATTAATTGATGATTTAGGGAAGACTGATGGAATTTATGTTAGCGGAGAAATAGATGGTAATAAAATAAAGGTATCATACTATGGTAATTTATCCGTGAAGAAATTATTGAAAGGAGATGTAAAAGCTCTAAGCACACTATTCGGAGGAGATAAAATTGTTATAGAAGTAAATGGTAACGAAGCGCCTTATATTGCAGCGTTGCTGGTTGCATCTATAGACCCTCAAGCAGCAGGTAATTTAGCGCGTTATTATCCAGGTACAGAATTTGAAAAAATTTATAACGCGCAGCAAAAAGGCTATATTTAATTTGCTCGAAAGTCTAAATTTTATTTTTAGATTTTATAAATAAATTCTGCTCCAGGTAAGGAAAAACATTTTCTCGTGAAATTGTCTATTTCTGCTGATATAAAAAGGAGTAATTTACTCCTTTTGTATTCTTTTATAGTATTTATTTATGATACCGCTTATATCAAATATACTTTGTGTGGTTAATTTAAATTTTTATTAATTAAAAAGCCCTATAAAAAATTATTTCATAATCATTTCTCTTAAACATTATATTAATCTTGTTTTAAACCATCATAACTTAATAATTTTACTAATAATAAATTAACGATGCTAATGTAGTAACTTGAACGTTCTAAGTTCATATTTTGCGGATTTATTAATCAACATTCTGAAAACTAACTCAGATGTGGAAAGCTACTTATTTTGCTTAATTCAAATAACTCTGAATGCAAAATAACACTTTTTATTTCATTTCCTAACTTATTTACAAAATTCAGAATTTTTACTTCTTTTTATTAAGGAAAAGTTATGCTCTTACCGTTCTTATTTTTATAATTTTATATGGGTCCATTAATCCATGGAAACATATGAGTCTAAAGAATCTATACCATATAGTAAGAGTGAGGAGTTGAGGATATGGAGATGGCTAACTAAAGAGCCTTTTAAGCACGAGCGCGAAGAATTTGCAGACAAAATACTGGATAGATATTTTAAAGGATATGATAAGATACAAGAAAGTAATAAGGTTCCAGAGCGCCAAAAAATAGATTTCTTTTGGGAAGCAAATCAGCTATTTTTAGAAGCGGTAGAATGCTATAGGGAAGGTTACTTAGAAGCAGCTGTTATTTTAGTAAGATCTGCTTTAGAAAGCGCAGCTTATAAAATAACCACTAGAAGACCGATACGCGCGCAAGGATGGCTAAGCGAAGCGTGTAATTTAAAGTACTCGTCGAAAGGCCGTCGCAAAAAATATACTTGGAAAAAGTTAAGAAAAGGCTTAAAGTATATTGGTTTTGATGAAAGTCAGATTCAAAAAATTCATAAAATAGTAGAAAAGGGTAATTTTGTCGCGCACTTCTTAAACAAATACGACGAATATGTTAAAGAGCTCTATGAATTAAAACCTGAAGAGCAGCAAAAGGAAGAAAACTGGATGAAAGTTAAGTTCGGAATAACAAAAGGAGAAGCAGATGAAGTGCTAGAAGAAGGTTGTACGTATATGATAGAAATGAGAAATAAACTTTTTGATTTTTACCATATATACTAACAAATAGCGAAGAATTAAGTTATTATTTAATCACCTTTTTCTTTAAACATTTTTGCATTTGTAAATAATTCCTTTCTAGAGATGAATATATGTTGCAGTAATTTTTTATTTTTAAGAAAAATCGTGTTTTCTGTCTGATATTTAAAAGATAATCGCTCGGCTTTGTATCTTTATCATTTAATTCTTTTTCAGGCTTTCTCAAGACTAAATTAACCTTTTATTTATTAAAGCCTTTAAGAAAGAAGATTTATTTACTTATTCACTTAAAGATGACCTTAAAGCATCAATTTCTTTTTACACACTTGGAGAAAATAAGAACTGGTATATTAATATAACTTTAAATTATTCTTGTTTTCTTCTAAATATGTGAGCGAAGAGAAGAAATTGGAAGGAATAATAGATTTGTCAAAATTAAATGACAACGATGAAGAATGTTTTATAAATAATAATTGTTCGTCGTTTTATACAGTTTATAAGACTAATGATCGTTACTATATCAACGTAGATGTCAGTTATTTACGTTTATATTCAGTAGACGATTACGAAGAAATAAATAAATATGTAAATAATGTTGCCAATAAGATAAAGGAAATATTGTCTCTTTTGAGTATTTCTTATATAAATAGGTTAAAAGTAAGAGACTTTACTAATAATAATCTCATAGATCTTAAAAGTGGAAAAATAAATTATTTTGAAGTTTATATCGAAGGAAAGAACAGGGGTATAACTTATCTACAACTTTATTATAAAGATAAAACTCTTAATTTTGATTTATTATGCGATTCAAGAAGTTCTCAGTTTGTAGCTTTATTTCTTTCACTCTTCGATCCTAGAAACTTAAATAAACTTAATTTAGATTACGGAATATTTAAAGAGCTAAAATCACTCTACGAAGCCAAAAATTATAGTATAGAAAATGTAATTGAAATTCTTTTAAAATAGAATATTAAAAGTTTTTATATTAGTTATTCTAATTTATAAAATCTGCAATAGCGGAGTGCATCTGAGCTTAGCAATATAAATTGCAGCAATGAAGAAAGCTCTCCAATTGCAGTTTAAAAGCAAAGCTTTTAGCTTTGCTATGAGAGAAATGAGTGCATACAAAGTATGCATGAAGGCAAAAATTGTGCCCTAATTCCAGTTGATTCTGCTGGAGATGACCACTAGAGGAGTTGGGCTGAGACATGCAAGTTTTATCTGCCGGCAAGGCAGATGGCGGACGGCTGAGGTAAAACACAGATAACATACCCTGTGGTCTTGGATATCCTCGGGAAACTGAGGGTAAACCAAGATAGCAGTTATTTCTGGAATGATTTAACTGCGAAAGAGCATAACTGTTGCCGTTATGTTCGCCACAGGATTGGTCTGTGCCCCATCAGGTAGTTGGCGGGGTAACGGCCCACCAAGCCTAAGACGGGTAGGGGTAGTTGGCGCTATATCCCCCAGAGGCGCACTGAGACAAGGGCGCCAGCGCTTCGGCGTGCAGCAGTCCCGAATTCTCTGCAATGCGCGTAAGCGTGACAGGGCAACTCCTCGTGTAGCATTTCTCTTTAGAAATGCTACTTTTGCCATGCGATGAAATAGCATGGAGAATAAGGGCTGGGTAAACGGGTGCCAGCACCCGCGGTAATACCCGTAGCCCGAGTGGTCATCACATTTACTGGGTCTAAAGCGTCCGTAGCTGGCTAAAGACATACGCACTTAAATTGCTTGGCTCAACCAAGCAGCTGGTGCGTATATTCTTTAGCTAGGGGTCGGGAGGAGGGAAGGGTACTCCATGGGTAAGAGCCAAATCTACCGAGCCATGGAAGACCGGCAGTGGCGAAGGCGCTTCCCTAGAACGAACCCGACAGTGAGGGACGAAGGCTGGGAGAACGAACCGGATTAGATACCCGGGTAGCCCCAGCAGTAAACGCTGCTCACTAAGTGTTGCAATTCCCTCGTGGAATTGCAGTGCTTAAGCGAAGGCGTTAAGTGAGCCACCTGGGGAGTACAGCCGCAAGGCCGAAACTTAAAGAAATTGGCGGGGGGGCACAAAAACGGGTGAGATATGCGGTTCAATTGGAGTCAACTCCGGGAACCTTACCAGGGCCGACAGCAGGATGAAGCTCAGACTAAAGATCTTAGCTAACGCGCTGAGAGGTGCTGCATGGCCGTCGTCAGCTAGTATTGTGAAACGTCCCGTTAAGTCGGGTAACTAGCAAGACCCTCATCTCTATTTGCTAACGCCCTCGTGGGAGCGAGCAAAATAGAGAGACTGCCCTCGAAAGGGGGAGGAAGGTGAGGGCGACGGCAGGTCAGTATGGCCCGAATGCCCTGGGCTACACGCGTATCGCATTGCTAGCGGCAATGGGATGCAACTCCGAAAGGAGAAGCCAATCCTCTAATCGCTAGCCTGGTTAGGATTGAGGCCTGCAACTCGGCCTCATGAATGCGGAATCCGTAGTAACCGCGAAATAGCGATTCGCGGTGAATACTTCCCTGCCCCCTGCACACACTGCCCGTCACGCCAGTCAAGTCGGGATTTGATGAGGTGCTCAAAGCATCGAATCAAATCTCGATGAGAAGGGCGAAGTCGCCACAAGGTAGCCGTACGGGAACGTGCGGCTGGATCACCTCTTAATTATGAAAAGAGGAAGGAATTAAGGCACAATTTTTGCCTTTTATTGTTTTTTATTAATTAGAGAAGAAATTTCTATTCCTAATTTCATTTGTTTATGATTTAGTAATTTTATTGCATCTTTAGTTTCTAACCAAGCAAAACCTAAGTGTTCTTTGTCAGGATTTTTTGATATATCTATTCTAGTAGTTTTTACTCTAACTAGAAAAACTGTTTCTTCAAAGGTTTCATTCTTCTTTTTATACTTAAAACAAAAAAGAGGAAATATCGAAATTATATCTTTTTTGCTTATTTGAGTTTCTTCTTTTATTTCTCTATACAAAGCATGCTTTATAGTTTCATTAGTTTTTACATTTCCCGTTAAATTTGACCACTTTCCGTCTTTTCTTCTTTTTAGTAATAGAAAAAGATTAGAATTTTTTAAACAAATGATTGCTTGGATTTTTTTATTCATGCAATAAAGAACTATCTAAATATATTTCCTTGTGTAAAAGTAGTGAAATATAGATTGCATGGGAAGCATTTATAGTTGCTTTCCTTTCATTTTTTCCTGTTTTTATAATTATATTTCCTACACAACTCTTATCTGCTTTTTTAATAATAATTTTGCTTACCTTTTTACTCATTTTTTTCAATTCTTCAGAAAAGTAGGGTAATAAAGTAAATATGTTTCCATTTTTTTCAGACTTACCCATTATTATTGCCTTTACTAGATCATAGGGTATTGTTTCTGTAACGAATTTTCCGTTTCCAGTCTTTATAACAAAATACCCAGTTAAAGACAGTTGATTTAATATTGCTCTTACCGATTTTGCCTTCACCAACATATTAGTATAAACTTTTCCTATGCTTAAAACTTTCTTTTTATTTAAGTTATCTATAAATTTATGGAAGGTACACTAAGCCTATATTTCTATAAAATTTCGCACGAATGGTGGAAGTTAAGTGTAGAGCAAAGAGAAGCTTTGTTAGCTTCTTTAGATAAAGAATTAGAAAATATGAGATCTTCTAAAAACATAGGATTAGTCGATAAATTCTTGCTTTTAAGTAATAAGGAAGATATAGGTATTTTATTATTGTCTTCTCAGGATGATGCACCAATTTATCTTAAATTTAAGATAGATAAAATGTTAGAAGGTTATTTCTTGCTTTCTCACACTTTCTTTGGAATAACTAATTTTTCTAAAGAAGAAAATGTTCCTTCTTATGGGGCTTTTTCAGCATTTAAAGTACAAGATTACCTTTCCTCCAATAGATTAGAAATAGAAATAGAAAACTCTTTGAAAAGTAAATTTTTACACGAACTAAATTCATACTTTAAATATTATATAACTAGGAGCGGGGATCTAAAAGAAAATGAATATGGAGTTTTATTTTTATTTTCTAATTTATCTCAATTTCTAAATCTTTATAGCAATTTTTTGTTTGAGTTAAGTAGAAGAAACATAAATGTAAGCTATCCTTTAGCAATTGGTAAAAGGAGTACATTTAATCTATTGTTAGTATAATTTTATTCAATAGTTTTTACATGACTAAGAAAATAAGATAATCTTCTAAACGCCCTTATTTTTTCTTCTCCTAATGACTTATCAGCTATTTTGTTAAGAAGAGAAATGTCTTCATCATAATCTTTTTTATTTATTTTATAAGGAGTTCCATCTTTTCCTCCATGAGCAAAAGAAAACTTTACTGGATCTTCGTAGCTAGGTCTTTCGCCATAAATAAGCTCTGAAATCAATGCGAGTGCTCTTATTGCTTTTCTTCCTATTCCTCTTAAAGCTGCAAGTTCTTCAAAGTTAGAAACAGTTTCATTTATTTCTAATAATTCTCTTAAACTTTCATTTTTTATGTCATTTATAGTAATTAAATGGTGTCTAGGAAAGCTTAATTGAGCTATATCATGTTTTAATTGATTCTTATTGTTAAAAATTTCAACAAAAATCTTTTGTGCATTAAGACTGTCTTTGCTAGTCATATTTAATACATTTTCTTCTGGAATGCCTTCTAAACCTGCATATGGTTCAAGCGTTAAATTTTTAGAATATATAAAATGAGTCCTTCTCGCATATTTGTTTTGGGTGTTCATTCCTTGTTGAATTATTGCCCATTTTCCGTCTTTTGAAAATGCAATAGTATGGTGATAAAGTTGATAATTTGTTTGAACAAGAGCAGTATCTACCTTTGCAATCATTCTACTTACGTAAATCAATTTTTCTTTGTCCACATCCCATTTAACTTGATTTATTTCGTTAGGCGTGTTTATTGCAGTTTTTCCCTTTCCTCCAGCAATCTTTATAGGAACATCTGTTTTTGCAAGTGCATCTTTTAATGCTGAAGTTAAAACTGTTGTTAATCCAGAAGAATGCCAATCATAACCAACTAAGCATCCTAAAGATTGAAACCAAAAGGGGTCAGCTAACTTATTTAAAAATCCTTCTTCACCTACTTCTTCATAAAGTAACTTAGAAAAAGGAATTAGTAATGAAACCATTCTTTTATAAAGCCATTTTGGAGCTTTTCCATCATGTAAAGGCAAATTTACTATTCCTGTTTGCATAATTATTTATATTATCTTATCCAAAATAAAGGAAATGGAAATAATGTACGTAGAAAGTAGATATAAAAAACTATTTACTCCTGAACAAATAGAAAAAATAAAAGATTTACTGAAAAACTATAAAAGAATAAATATTGTTGCATCTGTTCAATATCTAAATAATCTTGCACAAATAGTCAATGAGATTAAAGATAAAGAATTCATCATAAAAAGTTCTAAATACAGAGCTTTTTATCCAGGGCAAATATTGGGATGTGATGTATATGCTGCAGATTGTAATGATTGTGATATTACATTAAGTTTAACTCAAGGGCATTTTCATGTTTATGGTATATTAGAAAAATACGGTAAACCAGTTATAAATATTGATCCAGAATCCTTTGAAATAACATTTTACAATGAAGAAATCGCACGTAAAATGCAAATCAAAAATATGCTAGCAATTGATGCTGTTATTAAAGGAAAACTTATATTGATTGTTCAAACAATAAAAGCAGGTCAAACTGCTCCAGTTGGAAAAATAAAAGAATGGCTAACTAAAAACGGAAAAGAATATTATGATGTTATATTTGATGAAATAAATTTCAACTATCTTAATGAGTTAGAGGGAGATGCTATTATAAACACTGCATGTCAAAGGATAGCAATTGATGATAAAGAAAAATTAAATAAACCTATTGTGAATGCAGAGGATCTAAACGATTATTTATTCCATGAATGAATTTGTAAGTGGAGCAGATTATAATGTTAAAGAAAATTACAATCTTTTCCTTTTAGTAGATATGGATTATTTTTATGTTGCTTGCGAAATTAGAAGAAACAAATCATTGGAAGGCAAACCAGTTGCTGTTTTTCATGCAGTAGGAGAAAGAGGTGCAATACTTACTTCTAACTACGAAGCTAGAAAAATGGGGATTAAAAGCGGAATGTCATTATCTAAAGCAAGGTCTGTTCCAGGAGTTATTTTTATAAATGCGGACATGGACTATTATCTTAAGACTTCAAATGAAATATTTTCCTTCTTAAAAGGATTTGGAGAATTAGAACAGGTTAGCGTAGATGAAGGATTTATTTTAATTAAAGGAAATTATGAAAAGGCTTATGAACTTGCTGAATCTATAAAGCAAAATATTAAGGAAAAGTTCGATCTTCCGTGCAGTATTGGAATAAGTTATAATAGAGTAATGGCAAAGCTAGCTTGTGAATTTGCCAAACCAAATGGAATATTTGTGATAAGAAGGAGTGAAGCTCAAGAATTTCTTAAAGATGTAGAAGTATCAAAATTGTATGGAGTGGGAGAAAAAACTACAAAAATACTTAATTCTTTAGGAGTTTATAAGGTAAAGGATTTATTCAGTATAGATCCTTCTTTATTGAGATCTAAATTAGGGGATAAAGCCTCTTCATACTTATTTTTACTTGCAAAAGGAGAGGATCCTTATAAATACAATAAAGAAGAAATACCTAAAAGCATTAGCACTATAAACACTTTAGAAAAAGACCTTGATAAAGAAGAAATTCTAGAAATTGTTTTTTCCATGGTTTACGAGTTATCTTCCGAGTTACAAACAAATAATTTAGTTAGTAAAACTGTTACAGTTAGAGCAGTATATGAAGATTTTGATAATCAAAGTGTTTCCTTATCTTTAAATTTTTATACTAATGACTACAAGAAATTATTTGAAGTTGCTAAACAATTGGTAAATAAACTTGATAATAAAAAGATAAGAAGAATAGGAGTTGGTTTTAGTAATTTAAAAAAGTTAACAGAAGAGAGTTTAAAAAACTATTAAGGGCTTTTACTAATAAAATCTTGCGATTGCAGAGGGAGGGATTCGAACCCTCGAACCCCTAATGGGACCAGGTCCTGAACCTGGTGCGTTTGTCCACTTCGCTACCTCTGCTGTTTATGTTTAGTTCTTCAAATTAACACTTATTAATTTTATTATAAGTTCGTTTAGCATTTTTTAATGAATTGATTAAATAATTATGACAAAATACAAAGTAACTTTTGAATTACAACCAGGAAATAAATTAATTTCAGAAACAATAGAAATGGATGAAATATATTTAGACAAACTAGTTGAATATTTTAATAAAGAGCATCCTGATATTGCTAAAACATCAAAGGCTAAAGTTTATTTAATAGAAAAATTATGAAATTTTCACTATTTGATGTAGGAGGAACATATATTAGATATTCATATTCAGATTCAAGAAAGATCGGTAAAATAATTAAAGAAAATGTTAATGATGTTATTTCTCAAATAAAAAATAGAATAAAAGGCAATGAAGATAGAGTTGTTATTTCGTTTGCAGGTCAAATAGATAGAATAAATAATAAAATACTTTTTGGTCCTAATAATAAGGTTAAAAACTTTTCACTTAAAATTAATAACTTAATACTCGTTAGAGACACTACATCTAGTCTTATTGCCGAATCTTATAAGAGAAAAGAGCAAAATATCGTTTATTTGACTATAAGTACTGGTATAGGTTGCTCTGCAAAGATTAACGGTAAAATTATGTTTGGGAAAGACGGTAATTTTGGAGAAATAGGACATTCAGTAATTAATTTCGATGGAAATGAAAAATGTACATGTGGGAAAGAAAATCATGTAGAAGCTTATGTAGGCGGTAAAAAATTAGAAGAGATTGCAGAACGAGAAGGTTTAAAAATTGAAAAATTATTGAAAAATGAAAATATTGTTAAAAAATATGATCTTTTAAACATATACGCAAGTTTATTTGCTAATTTGATAAATTTATATGATCCAGAGTTAGTTATATTGGGAGGAAGCGTTTACTTAAATAATAAAGGTTTTTTCAAAAAAGCAATAATTCTTTCTAAAAATTATACTGTTAATAGATTTCCAAAGTTTGTGGATGCAAAAATAAAAGAAAACGGAATCGTGGGGGCATGGCTTATTGCAAAAAATCCGGATATTTTGAATTAGATTTCTTTTCTTTAAAATTTAGTAACATTTTTTAGAATTGATTAAATTTCAAATGGATTTAAAATTTTACTAAGTTATAGTTTGTTTTTAGTTATTATATTTTCTAATGTGCTAATTCCTTCAGCTAAACCTTCTCCAATGTATAAAATTTTACCGCTTGGATTTATAAGATAATATATATCTAACTGAAAGTTCGGAGGAGTATTATAAGCAATTGTCATATTGTAGCTTGCTATTCCTGTTTGCACATAGGTGTTATTATTTCCATATATAGAAACAAATTTTGATATGGGCATGCCATTTTGTCCTAAATCATCGTATTGCTCTAACTCTATTATTTTTATGTTGTGCTTTTCAAAGAATGCAATGTTGTTTGCAAGTACGCTATTTCCTTCAGCACAGCTACTGCACCACGTAACAACAAACCAGAGTAAAGTTGTTTTTCCTCTATAATTGTAAATACTAGTTATTGTTCCATTTGATAATTGAAATGCATAATTTGGGGCTATTTCTCCAACAGAAAGATATTTTGCGTTTTTAGCATTTTCTATTAGAAATAATTTTACAATTATAAAAATTGCAAATATTGCAATAATTGCATATAAAATAAACTTAATTTTTGTTTTCATAATTTGATTCACAGCACTCGTCATTAACTGCATTTTTAACGATATTGCAACCTGCACTAATGTCTTTAGTTATTTGTGTTAATCCTATCCAACCAATTACTGCTCCAACCACTATAAATAAAGGACCATATACTGAAAATATTGACTGTATCTTACCAGTATTTCCAACTAAAAATGAGGTTGAAAATCCTATTAATGCAAGGATAGAAGGTATTACGCTTGTACAGCATAAGCTACCCGGTAGAATTGTAGTTATTATTGAAGCAACAGCAAATTTATTGTTGTTCTTTACTTTTATTTTATAAGAATAAACAGTTAAAGTTACTAATAAGCTGATTAAAAACGAAATTATTATAGAAGAAACAATATCAAAGTAAATATAGTATTTTCCAAAATCTAGTATGCCTTCTGCGGAGCTTGATAAAATATAATAATAAGATAAAGCTGTAAAAATTAAGGTAATTATAAATAAAGTCAGGTATTTTTTGTTTTTAATTATTGAAAATATATTTTTATAGTTCTGTAAGGTGGATTTCATAAATTATTTTATTTTATAACATAAATTTTCCTTCAAAACTTGCTTTTTATTATCGGAATGTCTAAAGCAAAAATATATAAATATTTTACGCGTGCTTATTTATGGAGATAGAGGTAATTGAAAAGACAAAGGACACTGTGAAAGTAAGAATTCAAGGCGGGACGCAGTCAATAATACCTTTATTAATAAATGAAGCAAAGAAAGTGGAAGGTGTATTTGTAGGGCAAATACTTGATCATCCATTAAAAAATGCCCAAATTTTAATAGTTAAAACGGAAAAGGGAGATGCATCAGAAGCGCTAGAAAAACTTATAAACAATGCATTAAATACATTAAAAGAAGCTAAAAACGCTTTAGATGAAGTTGTTGAGTAATTTATTTTCTGGAATTAAGGGTGATTTAATTTTAATTGCTTTAATAGTCGGTTTATTCTTATTAGGAGAGCAAGTAGTTTACGCATTTACTCCAATTTCTGATATTGCTGTAGTTGTTTCTTCTAGTATGACACATACTAATAGTACTTCTTTTACTCAAAATTTTTATGGTTACTTGTATTCTCATAATTTTACTAAATCGGAAATTGAGAGTTGGCCATTTATTAATGGATTAAACGTTGGAGATTTGGTTATAGCTTTTAAGACAAACCCATCAGATATAAAAGTAGGGGATATCATAATATACAAATCCCCTATAGGGGATATAATTCATAGAGTAATATTTATTTACAGAAATCAGAGCGGTTATTATTTTACTACAAAGGGAGACGCTAATCCAGCTCCAATCTATCCTATAGAATATAATATTTCTGAAAAGAGAGTTATTGGGGTTGTAAGAATTGTAATACCTTATATAGGTTACCCAAGATATTTGCTTACTTTAATTTAAAAAGTAAAGGAGCAATTGACCAAAGCTGGGAGGGGCAACCTTCTGGTTTTCCATCTGGTCTTATTATTTCATTTATAGAGTTTTCTGCTTGTAAACCTATTTTAGATTGAACCATTTTAATTAATTTTTTGCCCTCTTCATTAAATATATTATTCTTAATCATTCCTATTCCAGCTAATAAAGTCATTAATGGCCATATTGCCCCTGTGTGATATCCATTGAAATCAAATAATTCATCATTTTTAGAAAGAGAAGTAAGACCATAATTTGTTGAAAAGTTCATCAACAAATTTCTTGCAATTTTTTCCTTTTTATCTTTTGATATATCAGTAAAGAAAAGAATAACTTGGTTTATAGAATTTATATCTTTTTCGAGCTGATCTGTAAAGTATTCATTTTTCTCATATCTATATAAAGAATCTTCCATTGCAATTCCTGCCTTCAATACTAAAGAGTTTCTTTCTCCTACTTGCCAGTAAAGTTCAGAAGCCTTTTTGAAAGCAATACTCCAAAGCGCTTGTATTTCTAATGAATTTTCTCTATCTATTGAATCCATCCACGTTTCTCTACCTTTGTCATTTATTATCCAATTATTATTAATTGCAACATTTCTCCAGTACTCTGCAATTGATTTAATTCTTGAAAAGTATCTTTGTATAAAAGATCTATCATTTGTTTCTTCAAAGTATGAATGCATCATTATTAAATATAATGCAGGTACGTCTGCAGGATATATATTTCCACCTTCTACATTGGGTAGTTTTCCGTCTTTTTCCATTTCACTTATTCTTCCAAGTACTTTCTTTACAAATTCGAATTTATTTAGTGAAAGAAATGCAGGTATTGAAACTAGTGCATCTCTTAACCAAAATTCATTGAAATAAGGAAATCCTGCATATATCTTTCCTTCATTGTAGTTTGCATACATAGAAATAGCATCCTCCAGCTTAGCCAATTCTTTGTATCTTGCTAATTCTTCAAGATAATTATTATATTCATTTATGTCTGGTTTCAATGAAGGATTAAATCCAAAATAAAATTCTACTGCATTTTCGGGGTTTATTTTTGTTTTTATGTTTACAGGAACGTATTTGTTTTGAACACTAAGATCATCAAAATAGTGACTAAAGCCTTTTTCTTTTGCATACAATCCTGGAATATGCACATCATAATTTTCTATTCTTTGGATTTCCGAATTCTTTGGGAAAAATACAATTGCACTTCGATTATTAATTGTTGAAGAAACCGTGCTTTCACCTATTTTTGTTTCATATCTTTTAGATTCTTGATAATTTTCACTTCTATCTCTTATATTCACTCCATATTCTAAGGATAGATATCCAGGTTTATTTGAAATTATTCTTACTAATATACCATTAGTCAAAGCATATACGCTTTCTTTTATTTTTATATCATTTAAATTATATTCAAATTCAGCATTCATCGAGTTATTGTAATAGAATTTTCCTAAATTTTTAGAGCTTAACCATTCATCATTAAATTTAAATGCAAAATAATCGAAATACTTAGTTTTTTCTTTCCATATTCCACACCATTTAGATCCAAATTCTCCATCATTAAATCTAAAAATGAAAGTGCCGTTTCTTGCTAACGTATGAACTATTCCCATAAGTTCTTATTATCCTAGTCTTTCAATTTCACTTATTTTTTCACAAATATTTCTTCCTTTTTTAGTTAATTTTATTATACGTGTGCTTCTGTTTTTTTCTATATATATTAGCCCTAATTTTTCCATTTCTTTCAGTAATCTTATAATGTATGCATAGCTGCAATTTATTTTTTTAGCCATTTGTGCTGCATATATGTTATCTTCTACACTTAAGTGTTTTAAAACTAGGAATGGCTTTCTCTTAAATAAGAACTTAGAAATTTTTCCTTCTTCCATTTAATCAAATAAAATTTTTAAATTTAAAGTCTTTTAATATACGAAAATGGCAAAGGTGGCGTTTTATTTTCAAGTTCATCAACCGTGGAGACTAAAGAGAAAGTATATTTTTGATAGTGATCCTGAAATATTTGATATAGAAAAAAATAAGGAAATTTTTACAAGAGTAGCAAATAAATGTTATATTCCTGCTACAAAATTATTAATAAAATTAGCTAAAAAGTATCCTGAATTTAAGGTTTCATTTTCTTTTACAGGTACATTCTTTGAACAAGCAGAAAGATTTTATCCGGAAGTAATAAATGTTTTTCAGGAGCTATGGGATACAGGCCAAATGGACTTACTTGAAGAAACATATTATCATTCTTTAGCATATCTTATTTCTAAAGAAGAATTTAAGGAACAAATAGAAATGCACAAAGAATTAATGAGAAAATATTTCAATTATAAACCTATTGTATTTAGAAATACTGAAGCAATGTTTTCTGAAGATATAGCTACATTTGTAGGTAAACTAGGATACAAAGGAATAATTGCAGAAGGCTGGGATAAAGTCTTAGAATGGAGATCTCCAAACTATGTTTATACAAATAAAAATATGAACATAAAAGTTATTTTAAGAAATTATAAATTGAGTGATGATATAGGTTTTAGATTTTCTTGGCATCAGTGGAATGAATTTCCTCTTACTGCAGAAAAGTACGCCTCTTGGGTAGCTTTATCAGAAGGTCAATACGTAGGATTATTTTTAGACTATGAAACTTTTGGAGAGCACCAATGGAAGGAAACTGGAATATTTGATTTCCTTGAAAGACTACCAAAAGAATTAATTGCTCGAGGAGTTGGATTCTTTAAAATAAGTGAGCTTACTGAATTGAAGCCTGTAGGAATATTTACTTCTGATAATATAATTTCTTGGGCAGATGTAGATAGAGACTTATCTGCATGGTTAGGCAATAAAATGCAAAATGCAGCTTTTGAATTTCTAAAGAGTTTAGAAAAAGATGTAAAAGCAAAAGATGGTGAGGTGTTAAAACTTTGGAGAAATTTAGGTACTTCAGATAACTTTTATTATATTTGCACAAAGTGGTTTGCTGAAGGTGACATACATAAGTATTTCAATGCTTACGATTCTCCTTATTCTGCTTATATTAATTATATGAATATCTTAAATTTGCTGAAAATTAATTACTTAGAAAGTGCAAGTTCGTAAGCTTTAAAGTAATTATTAATTAGGTCTTTCCAGCTAAATGCCTCTGCCGAAGCCCTTGCTTGCAATCTTAATTCTTCGAAGTGTTCATCATCCATTGTCACTATTCTAAGTAAATTATTTGAAATATTATTTAACAAAGTTTCTCTATCATCATATAAATTTTGAATATACACTCCATATCCATTTAATCCTTTCTCAATGAGATAATAAGAAATTCCAGCATTGCTTGTAGTTATTGCAGGTGTACCATATTCCATTGCTTCTAAAGGAGTATATCCAAAAGGTTCATATCTTGAAAGGAAAACTCCCACTCTTGCTAACGAAAGTAATTGATAATAAGATAGTCCTAACAATTCATCTTCGAAAGTAAGATATTTAGGATAAAATATCAATTTAACTCTATTATTTTCAGAATTTAATAATCCTCTATATTTTGCATATGATAATATTCTATCATTTTCTTCAGGATATGAAAGTAAGAATGGGCAAAGAGGAGGATTTCTTTCTTTATTTAGCTTTTTGCTAAATAATCTTATGTCATTTACAATTTTGTTATATATTGCTTGCGAACTTTCTATTCCATAACTTAGTTCTGTTTCTAATTCTTCTCCTATTTCCTTTACTTTTTCTTCTATTGAAGATCTCAAATTTTTATAAGAAAGATAATTTGCTACAAAATCATTTTTCAGACCATAGGTTCCTGATGGCACTGCTATAAATGCAATTACATCAAAATTAGAAGGTAATTTTTTATCAAGCTCGCTTAATGCATCAATGAAAATATCGTATCCTTTATCTAAGAATTCATATCTTCCGCTTGTTAAAATCAATGGTGCATTTGGATTTATTTTATAGTAAGGTAAGAAATAAGCAGATAAAAACTCTTTGAATTTTTCTCGCGCTTTTGCTCTCATTTTTTCTATTTCATCAAAATCGGGAGCATAATCTATATTTATTCCATTTACTGTAACTATATCAGGAGATTTTTTAAGTAGTGCTTTAGCTTCCCTACTTACTGCATCACTTACACAAGTAAATACGGAAGCATTCCACGCAGTAGCTTTTTCAGTAAGATGCTTTGCAGGCACCCCATACTTATAAGCTAATTCTAAATCATTTACTTCCTCATTCAGTATTTTATAAATATCGTTTCCAGCATAGGAATAAGCTCTTCCCAATACTGTAGCGTGTGTTGTAAATACAGTAGGTATTTTAGAATTTATTGATTTTAAATATAGAATTGCTCCTCCAGAAAGCCATTCGTGGACTTGTACCACAATTTTCTTCTTTATATGTTTTGCTAATTTTTCAATAAGAATTCCGGCAGCATAAGACCATGCCAATGGATCATTATAATCGTCTCCAGCGCCTAATGAATCTATCTTATATAAATTCCAAAAATCTCCTTTTATTTTATTCACGTATTTTTGTTTAAATGCTTGTGAATCGATTAAAATTACCTTTTTATTTGCATTTATCCAAGTGCCATATCTAAATTTAATTCCATCAACATCAATATCTGCGATTGCATTACTTATTTCTTGAGGAGGCTCTTCCTCTATAAATTCTACAGGAGATTCATTCGGATTGAAATATCCTATTCCTAAATAATTGTTGCTATCTATGTAAGGAGCTTTAGATGTTATTACTGTCCAAATTCCTCCTACTTTATTACCAATTTCGTAAGAAACTTCGATTAAAAAATAATCCATAAAATCTTAAAAAATCATTTTTTATATCTTTATCATCAAAATTTTTACATTTAGCAAAGATTTAATTAAAAAATCTTTAAATAGAAGAAAAACAAAAGATCCTTAAGTACAATTTATGCTTGCTTTTAAATAATTTTCTCTAAAAATACGAAAACGAAAGCTTTTTAAATAGTTAATAATTAAATAAATCATAGAAATTCGAAGACTAGTGGCTTAAAAATAAGAATATGAATAAAGGAAAAATTTTGAGGAAAATAGCCGGTTTGGCAACTGGAGCCATGTTTTTGGGCTCTATAATGGGCGCAGCATCTGTATTTGCTGCAAATCCTGTTAATTTTGGTAGTTTACCTTCTCCATTCGTAATGAATGGAAAGGTAAATTCAGTAATAGTAATAGGTGCAAATGCAGCACCAACTGATGTTGCAGGAGCAATATCGATAGCATCTGCACTTACTGCTGCAGCTGCAGCTCAATCTACTTCATCTGTAACTCAAGGAGTAGTTCAAGTAGCAAACTATAAAATCAGTGCACTTTCGTCGACATCTACTTACTATAGATCTAATTCCACATTATCAGTAGCACCCACTCCAATATATTCTGCTAACTATACCGTTAATAATGCTAACTATACAGCACAAGAATCTTTAACAATAAGCGGTGCAGCAATTAATACTACTACTCTTAATGTTCAGATACCGGTTGGTGGGATATCCGTAAAATCTGCCATATACTACCCTAACAACGGTTCGCAAGTTAATTCTCCATTTGTTGGAGAAATGTTCTACGTTGATAAGACTCCTTATACCGTGATAGATTACGCTTTATATAGTAATAAAACTCTTGCTAACCTTACATTTGGAGTTAGCAAGACTTACAGTAACTTAAAGATACCAACTTCAGTAACTATTGGAAACAATACTGTAAGTTTGGAGGGGCTTGTTACCGAATATACAAGCAATAGCGCTACTTATGAACTTCAAGTATCAGTAAATGGAGGGCCTGTTACTGAAGTAACATTAGGAACAAGTAAAACGATAGGGAAGATAACAATTTCACCTTCTTCACTTATTCAAAATTCTTCCGGATTATACTTAAACTCGATTTCCCTATCGTATTCAAGCTTCGTGATGAATGTAAGTCAACTTTATAACGGATCAATGTTTGGAGAGCCAGCATATAACGTAGAAGTTTCTAAGAATGCATTAACTTTCACATATGCAAATCCAGTAGTATTACCTTATTCATTTACTTCAAATTCAGGAATTTTAACTGGATTCGGACTAACTAATTTAACATTATTTAAGCTTACTCCATCTCCTTACGCAACTGTAAAAACTATATATGTGAATGTAGGATCTCCAGCAACATTAACGATAGAACCCGTATACGCAAATGAAACTACTACTACTCAGACGGTTCCTTCCGCACTAGATAGTAGCCTAACTAAACTAGTTGTATTTTCTTACGCTGGCAGCTTACCTGGAGTAGCTCTAGGACAAAGTTTCAGAGGAACTTTAACATCTTCTGGTGTAGGATCTGTACCTTCATTGCTAATACTACCAAATCAGTCAATATACAACATCTCTTCTGGAGAATATTCATATGCTCAGTCAGGTTACATCTATCCACTTGCTCCTAATACTAATGCCAGTTCGAAGTTGCCAACTGGTGGTCAGAATTATTTCTATGGCAAATCCGTTTATAACTGGACTACTTCCTTACCCTATTCAGGAGTAACTCTAAATGTTACTAAAGGTTCAAATTTGGTAGTATTTCCATCCACGAATCCTGCTGGGAGCATTGAGAGATTGCTAGTAAGGCTTCCTAATGGTAATTACATTGGTATTCAGTACAAGGGTGGATATAAGGAAGCAGCGACATATCAGGAGGCAAATGGCACCATCAATGACTACTTATACGCAGGAGTGTGGAATGTAAGTGAATTATTACTTTACAATTCTTCTACCACGTCCTCACCAGAAATAATAAACGCATCTACCATCTTAAATACGACACAATCATATGCTGGTTATGATTTCACTATTGGCGCGTACAAAATTAACGCTAGCGTACCATCTTTAAGTGGTGAAACCCCTAATGTGAAAACATACGCTCTTTATGTTAGATCATTAACAATTACAGGACCAAGTGTATCGATAACAGGAAGTGCAACAGGACAAGTATTACCAGGATATGCCGGTGTATTTTCAAATGGATTAATGGAACCATCATTGAATAGCGGATACAATTCCCAACTTACTTACAATGGATCAGTATTATCAATTACATTACCAGATAAAGAAACATTAGGACTAAAGATAGCAGAGCATGCAAATAACTTCACTACTTACTTTGTTTCTCCTCAAAACCAAACAACGATGTGGGGAGCTAATTTAACCGTACAAAAAGATATGGCTACAATCAAAATACCTACTGAAAACTACACATTAGGAATTGGTGGGAGCAAAGTATTAGTAGGAGTGCAAAATTACACTGTAGGCAGTGCAATAACTACAACAGGAATAATAAAGTCAATAAGTGGAGTTTCATCTAAAATCAATGCAACAAATCTATATGCATCTGGTACATCGCCTGCTAACATAATGGCACTATCAAATGAATACAATCCAAGTTCAGCTTCAATTCCAGTTATAATAGTAGGAGGTCCAGCTATTAATCCAATGGCAGCCCTAGCACTAACTGGTAATGAAACTCCAA
>JAPDLT010000035.1 GCA_025920435.1 Candidatus Rehaiarchaeum fermentans | reverse complement strand
AGAAGTTCCTATGCCATTAGCTGCATAAACTATACTGAATAGCAATATTACTAACACCGGAAGGAAAATTAAAAAATATTTATGTTTTTGCATTTGTTAGTATTTCAACTAATAAATATAAACCTTTTAATATCTTAAATTTGATATTTTTAAGTTGTCCTAAATTTAGTATTTATTTAATAAAAATTCTTAACTATTTGGATAATAGAAAATTCAATAATTCTGATTTTTTAATATTCATTTCCTTTGATTCCTTTAAGTCCTTCAATTTAACTGTTCCTTCGCTTAATTCCCTTCTTCCAACTATTACTGCAAATCTTATCATATTCTTATTACAATAGTCTATTGCTTTTGATAAATTTGTTTCACTTAAAAACAAGTTAGTTCTTATAGAATTTAATCTCAACTCATTTGCTATTTCTATTGCTTCTTTATCTTCTCCTACTGAGATAACGCAAACTTGATCACTAAATTCCTCTTTATACTTGCTCTTAATTAGTTCAAAAACTCTTTCAAAGCCAATAGACCCACCAGTAGCACTTAGCTCCTTTCCAAATACTTTCTTTGACAAACTATCATATCTTCCTCCTCCTGCTATACTCATTTTTAAATCATTTGAAATAAATTCGAAAACAAAACTATCGTAATAGTCTAAACCTCTAACAATCTTTTTGTTAAAAACATAATTAATTTTGAGCTTATCCAAATGTTCAAATAACTTCAATAAGTCCTTACTAATTTCTTTGTTTTCTAGAAATTCTAACACACTTAACGCATTCATTCTTTCTAATTCGAGTTTAACATTTTCTTCCCCTACTTTATCAATTTTATCAATTAATCTAAGTATTTCCTTTTCTTTATCCTTTAAATTTACTTTTTCTAGAAATTCGTCCCAAATTTTCCTACTACTTATATTTATTGTATAATCATTTATTCCAATTTTTCTTAAGGTAAAATCAATACATTGAATTATTTCTGCATCAAAAAAAGGATCTTCAGAACCATATGTATCAATGTCTGCTTGAATAAATTCTCTATATCTTCCCTTTGAAACATCCTCATATCTCCATACATTTCCTATGCTATAAAATTTCATGGGCTTAGGAAGTTGTAAGGAATTTACAGCTCTAAGTTTAGAAAGCGTGTGCTCTGGTCTCAAAACTAACTTTTCACCTTTTTTATCTTCAAAAGAATACAATTGATTTTCTATTTCTTCTCCTGCCTTATTTTTATATAACGAAAGATATTCAATGCTAGGGGTAATAATTGGCTTAAAACCGAATAAAGAATAAGATTCTTTTATTTTATCTATAAGATTTTCTCTCAATAATGCATCTTGTATAAAATCTCGTGTTCCCTTGACACGCTGGTCATTCATTAACTTTAAATAACTTCAATCTTTCCTCGTCTTCCAACTGCAACTTGTAGTTTTCCTTTGAAAGACTTTACATACCCTCCACTTATTCTAACTCTGTCTCCCTGAGAAACAGCATTAATTTGATCTTCCCATAAGCTTAACCCTATTTCTCCCGTTTCGTCCTTAATAGTTGCATTTGCTACTTGTTTAGTTCCAAATTTAGTCCTTACTTGCGTGGGAGAAGAAATTGAAACTATTTCTCCTTCCAAGCTTACATCATTCATTTCTCCAGTTATTTCTTCTATTTTCATAATTTATATAAAATACCTTTATTTAAAGGCTTTAAATACTTGATTTTAATAAGTAAAGGCTAATAGCTGAAAATATATTTGTTAAAAGAACTAAAAATCCTATTATTACTGCAAATTCAGAAATGAATGGTAAGTTATAAGATTGTGCTAATGCAACTAAGGTAATTACTGTAAGACCTTGTGCCATCATTATAAAGAGTTTATCTTTATCAACTCTAAAATCGGATTTATAAGTAGAAATATTAACAGCAACAAACCTTGCTAACATTAATATTCCAAATAAAACAAGTGAGATAGAAAACAAATATAGCAAGTGTGGAGAAAGTATATTCATTGAAATACCTAAGTAAAAGAAAAAGAAAGATCTAAGTAAAAAAGTAAGCTCTTTATTAAATTTAAAAACATGATCTAAAGAATCTTTCATGTTTATTTTGCCCAAAAATCTATCCAATCTTTTATAGTTTCCTAGAACTGATCCAAAAACAAGTGCGCCTATGTATTCATTCCCATTTAAATAATAAATTATAACGTAAGTAAGAACTAATAACCCTATTGTTAAAGCATAAATATACTCTTTTAATTCAAACTTATTCATTATCCTTATCCAAATTATTGAGAGTAAAAATCCTATTACTAGCCCTATTGCTACACTTGAAATAATTGAATAAATAAACGTTTGAAATGTAAAATATGAATTGCTAATCAATAAAGTAAATAAAATAGTTAATACAACAGAATTAAGTGAAGATTCTAATGTTAAAAATATAACCGATCCTCTTTTTATTTTTAATTCTCTAGATAGAGGAATAATAAGTATAGTTGAAGTTTCTCCTGAAAAAATCGAAGCTATGA
>JAPDLT010000034.1 GCA_025920435.1 Candidatus Rehaiarchaeum fermentans | reverse complement strand
TAGTAGCTTTTTCATTTGCTCTAATAAATATAGGTATTGATAGAGTAGCTAATCCAAGACTTAGAGTATGGAATGTTAAAAAGTACAAAAAACAGTTAGAATCTAGAAAAAAGGAGGAAGAGGTAGAATGGCAGAAGTAAGTATTTCAATAAGGAATCTAAATGTGGGTTATTTATCAGATTTTGGAATAATAAAGGTTGTAAGAAATGTAGATATAGATATCCCAGAGGGTAAGATAACTGGGATTGCAGGAGAGTCTGGCTCAGGTAAATCTACTTTAGCGAATACAATAATGGGTTTCATTAATCCACCTATGATAGTAGAGGGAGGAAATATAGTAATAGATAACAAGTATGAAATACTTTCCATGTCTAAAGAGGAATTAAATTCAATAAGGGGTAAAATAATTTCCTATGTACCTCAAGCTGCTCAAAATTCATTAAATCCAATAAGAAAAGTTAAGGAGACTTTTGAAGACATATTAAAGGCGAAAGGAATGAATTATTATAATAACACCAGTCTTATATACAGAACATTAGAGGAAGTGGGTTTTAATGATAAACAAGTTCTAGATATGTATCCATTTCAGCTTTCCGGAGGAATGAAGCAAAGAATAATAATTGCAATTTCATTAATTTTAAACCCAAAAATTGTAATAATGGATGAACCCACTACTGGTCTGGACGTAATTGTGCAATACGAAATACTTAAATTAATCAAAAGGTTGCAAAAAGAAAAAGGTCTCACATTATTAGTCATAAGCCACGATATAGCTATGCTATTCCAGATCTCAGACTATATAGCTGTAATGTATGGAGGACAAATAGTTGAGTATGGAAAATATCTCACGTTGCTAAAGGAATCCTATCATCCTTATACTTACCTATTGCTTAACAGTGTACCCAGTATAAGTAACATGGGGAGGAAGTTGTCTAGAATACCAGGTGATTTTGAAGGATTTGTAAGATATCCTAAAGGTTGTGTTTTCTCTTCCAGATGTCCATTTGCTACCATGACATGTAAAGAATCTCCTCCAGAAACCATAGTTTACGAAAAATTTGGATTTTATAAGTGTAGTAGATATCCAGAATGGAGAAATGAGGTGAAGAAGGTATATGAATGAAAAATTAATTGAACTAATTCATGTTTATAAAGATTTCATAGTTAGAACTGGAACGTTTAGAAAAGAACATAGGCCAGGAATATGGGATGTAAATATGGAAATAAGAAAGAATGAAATTGTAGGAATGGTTGGGGGAAGTGGAGGAGGAAAGACAGTAATAGCGTGGATGATATTAGGATTGCTAAAACCGACCAAAGGCGAAATAATATATAATCCAATGGGTTTAGATATAACTAAGGCTAGTAAAAAGGAACTGAAGAGATATAGGAAAGACGTTCAGTTAGTATTTCAAGATCCATACAGTTCCCTAGATCCAGCCCATACGGTTAAGTGGCATATAGAGAGACCATTAAAAATTTCTAAGTACAAAGGAGATCTAGAAGAAAGAATTAAGGAATTGCTGAAGGAAGTGAATCTAACTCCTCCATCAGATTTCTTAGACAAATATCCTTTCCAATTGTCTGGAGGACAAAGACAAAGAGTATATTTAGCTAGAGTGTTAGCCCTAAATCCCAAAGTTATAATAGCTGATGAGCCAGTATCAAATGTGGATGCCTCAGTAAGAGTATCTTTATTAGATTTGTTTAAGAGATTAAGAGATGAAAAGGGGATTTCGATAATGTATATTACGCATGATATAGCAACTATCGGATATGTTGCCGATAGAGTGTACGTAGTAAAGCAGGGAAGGATAGTGGATCAAGCAGATGATGTGCAATCATTAATAGCTAATCCACAACACGAATATACTCGACAATTAATAGAGGCAGTTCCAGATCCTTATAGGAGAATAGATTAATATTTTATTTTTAAACTTTTCTAGATAATAAATAATATTAAAAAACTAATAATAAAGTGGAATAAATAATAATTATAGAAAAGTTTTTAGATTTTTTTGAAAAAACTATAACATTGAGCAATAGCATGGATAAAGTTTTTATATCAGAAAAACAGAGCTAAAAACAATGAAAAGAAAGTATGTTATCGAAAAGAAGAAAATAATATCAATAATAACATTTTTAATTATGATAATAAATATAGGTATTTTTGCAATACCAATGTTTTCACAGTCTGCATCATTTCAACCTGAAGGCAGTATAACAGTGTTAGGAACACCTGGCGTAGTGTGGCAAGATAATTTTAATCCATGGAGTGCTCCTGCGTTACCAGGTGGGATATTATATCTTATATACGAACCTCTAGCCTTAGTGAATTACTTAAACGGTAACATAATTCCTTGGTTAGCAACTAATTGGACGTTTGTCCACACTTACGTATACGAAAATAAATCAGGAAACATAGTTAAGGTACCTACATTAGGATTGATACTTAATTTAAGACATGATGTCTATTTTACAGATGGGACTCCATTTAATGCAACTGCAGTATGGTATACGATAGCATTGGAACAAGCATATCCACAATTGGGATAC
>JAPDLT010000033.1 GCA_025920435.1 Candidatus Rehaiarchaeum fermentans | reverse complement strand
TGATTCTAGATTAGAAGCTGTAAAGAAAATTGTTAAAGATCATTTAAAAAAAGGCGATAAGGTTGTTATATTTACTGAGTTTAAGGATACTGCTAAGTATATCTTTGAAGAACTTAAGAAAGATATTAGTATTAAATGCCGTGATGAAGATATTGAATGCCGTAAGAAAATAGCCTTAATAACTTCAGAGGAAATAGTACCTCCAGAGGTTATAGGTAATAAAACTAATTCTTCAATTGAGGACGTTAAAGAGTGGTTAAGTGAGGATAAAATAGAAGTTTTAGTTTCTACTGATGTGGCCTCAGAGGGTTTAAATCTTCAATATGCAAATATTATAATACATTATGAACCCTCTTGGAGCCCTATTAAGATTGTGCAGAGAATAGGTAGAGTGTGGAGATTAGGGCAGAAAAAGGACGTTATTAGTTATACAGTCTTATTAGGTGTTGAGAGTGATTTAAGAGTATTAGAAATTCTTTATGGAAAATTACTGTCATGGTATTTAGCAGGAGTAGAAAGTAACGTTATAGTAGGTGAAAATATTGAAAGCGATGAGGAACCTATTAATATTGATTTATTGAAAAATGAATCAAATAGTAGTGAAGATCTCTTAGTTTTAAACCTTGGTAAAGGTAAACGTTTTAGCGAATATAAAGCTTGGCTTAATTTCATAGAAAGAGGTAAAGAGGGCTTAGAAGATTATGTTACAAGTATTCTTAATACACTTAAATCGTTGAAAGAACAAGCAAATATGTTTAATAATGAGGGAGAGAAAGAAAAAAAGAAAAAGATAGATAAATTCCTATCAGCTATTCTTAAAGATCTTTATGGCTCAAAAGCTGATAATGCATTGGTGAATATTCTATATTTGGTAGCAAACCTTAAAGGAGCGAAAGTAAAAACTAAGGATAATAGAATTTCTGTTGAAGGCTTATGCAAGGCTTATAAAAATAATATTTCAACAATATACAAATGCATTTGTAGTATACTTAAATGTAATGATGAAAATTCTCCTCAAACTCCAATAGTATTACGTGCAACAGGTTTAGACGAGACTATTGACGAGCTAGCTATTTATAGGGTAAAGTTAAAGATAGATGAAAGGCCGTATTATAGCGAGGTAGTAGGGGTGAAGTGGAAAGGTAGTAATTATGAAACAATTAGAGGTGTTGATTTATTGGAAAATTTGAAAAATGCTCTTAATAATGTTATTGATGTAGTAGACGATACTCAAGATAATAATAAAAGGGATAAAGAAGTTAGAAAAATTTCTGGTGTGGTTAAGAATACGGTAGTTAACAAATTATTAAATCCTTTCACTAATTACATCAAAAATAATGAATTCCATAAGGAACATACTGAATGGAGTCCGCAAGATATTACTAAAATTCCTAATCCTGATATAGAATATTTAGGAAGAATTATATTTTTAAAACAGAGAGAGAGTACCGAAAAACCAAAACAAATTACCGAAGCTCCACCACCTATAGCGATAGAGGAAGTTGAAAGAATAGCAATGGAATATGCAAAGAAATATGAAATTGAACATGGTCGTAAACCTGATGATGTTAGTAAGCACGAGCATTATGATATAAAGAGTCATGATCCTAAAACTAATGAGGTGTTGAGATATATAGAGGTTAAGGGAAAGGCTGATAATGATATTCAAGTAGAGCTTACTGAAGCAGAGTACGAGTATGCAAGAAAGCTAGGTAAAAAATACTGGTTATATATAGTTTATAATATATCCACAAAACCTGAGATAAAAACTATACAAGATCCTATAAATAATGTTGAATGGTCTGTGAAGTGCGAAAAAAAATTTGTAGTCAAAGGGATAAAAAATGAAGTGTAAAGTTATTAGTCATGTTAAACTTTTAGAATAGTATATGGGATTGCTTGTGTACTAAAAAGTCTGTTTATGTTATTTCGTAATATATCACCTTTAGAAATTTTGACGTATAGCTAAGTTTTCTTTTGTAAACCTTTTTAATCTTAGGTATTATCATTTGTAATATGCACCATCACTATTATCCGCCAGAGGATTTTAGGAGGAAGTTTGAAAGGCCAGAAGAGTTCCTTCCAAGGTTATTGAGTAAAGGCGTTATTGTGGATTATGGCTGTGGTAATGGTTTTTATTGTAAATATTTAGTTAATTATGCTACTAAACTGTATTGTATTGATGTTAACGTTATTGCGTTGGAAGAGGTTAAGAGAAAAGTTAGTAATGCTATAACTCTCACTAGTCCTAAGCAGATAGAGGACAAGTCTGTTGATATTATACTTTTCGCAAATTCTTTTCACGATATGGATGATAAGGAGTATGCTGTAAAGGAGGTTAATAGGATACTAAAAGATGATGGGAGGGTTATAATTATTGATTGGAAGAAGGAGGATACTGGATTTGGACCACCTTTGAGTATAAGAATGGATGAGAAAGATTATCTTGAATGGTTTAAGGATTTTTACGTGGTAGAAAGATTTAATCCTACAAAATATCACTTTGGATTAGTGCTAAAAAAGAAAAAATAAATTATTAATATTATTTTTAATTAACGCAGAGTTAGTGATAAATAATAAGAAGAGGGGAGTATTATTACTATTATTGTTAATTACTCCTTTGAGAATCTTTTTACAATTTCCTCAAATTCTTTATAATCTCCTTTTAGCCTTTCTACCTTCACTTCAGCATTCATCATATTTCCTATAATGAATTTACTA
>JAPDLT010000032.1 GCA_025920435.1 Candidatus Rehaiarchaeum fermentans | reverse complement strand
ATTTAACATACCCATTTGACTTCTATATTCATATCCTCCTAAATCATGAAGTAGGCATAAAAGCATTTGAAAATTATGCCTCTTTTAGAAGAGACCCATTAAGTTTTTATAAAAAGGTATTTCCCCACGATAGTGGGGACCCTCGCCCACCACTTAGCCTTAGTGGGGGTAAGGAGGGGATAAAACATGAGTAGTGTGTCCCCTCAACCAACAGATGAAAAGGTAAAGAAAATATTAGAGCTAGTAAAGAAAGGAGATTCAAAAGGAGATCTAATACTAGCACTAGGAAGACTATTATCTTATAATGCTAAGAACCATGCTGAAAAACCGTCAGTCTACTCACTTACAAAGGAGATTAGAAGAGCCTTAACACTAGTATTAAAATTCAGAATAGATATAATAATGGCTAAGTATACTAATCCACCCTTTAAAAGCGGTACCCTAAATACTGTTTACAGAATTCTGCTAGAAGAACTACTGAAAAAACTAGATGAGGAAATGAAGAATTGGCGACCTATGTGGAGGAATAAATTGATAAATCTAATTATAGAGAATATATATAATATTGCAACGGCAAAAGAAATAAAAAAAGAATATGGACAGCAAATATCAAATATTTTAAAGGAGGGTTAAAAAATGAGTCAAGTAAGTGATCCAATAACACAATTCTTAAAGGAAAACAGCGGATATTTAAGAAAACCAGATGAGAATGACAACAGACTGTTTAGTAAAGGAAGAAAAATAGAAGTAGTTTATGCTATAATATCAAAAGGAATACCGCTCTTCAGAACAGAAGGAGTAGGTGATGTTAGTGAATTGGAGATTAATCTTGGAGGAAAGGTTATATCAGTTCCAACGATACTGCCAGAAAAAATTCAAGCTAAACTAAGGAGAAGAATGCTTGAAATATTACGAAATAATAATGATAATGAAAAATTACGAAAAGATATCTTGCCTAACTATGAAAAGCTTGACTTTAAAAAAATAACAACTGACAACAATGGTAATAAAAGTTGGAATTGTTATGTTGCACCGCCAGCATCAGAGGGAGGAACTGATATAGGTTTGTGCGGCTATTGTCCAGCATGCAATATTTTAGGCTCGATAATAACGAAGAATGAACTAAAAATATTGGGATCAGAGAAGAAGAAAGGAACAGCTTATGGATTAAAGAGTAGAGTTGTCCACGACCCAGCGTTTGGAACTGCTATATATGATTATGCAGTAGCAGAGTTAACTCATAATAAAGTGGGAGATGGTGTAAGTTATACTGGAATGTCACTCTTCCAAGAAGTACACGTAGTACCGGGAGTCGTATTTATAGGCAAATTAGCTATGTATGATGTAACAGAACTAGAGGCTAAACTTGTCTTATCATCACTTTCAAGTATCAGTAGGATGGGAGGAGGAGAAACAAAATACGGTAGCGTACAAGTAATAATATTAGGACTAAACGCCAGCGATAGAGAAACTGTAAGCTCTTACGACATTACTAGATATGTAATACAGAAAACTGAAGGAAAACTAGTATCACCTGAAGACGTAATCAAACTATCAGTAGAGTATCTAAAGAATATTAAATCATTTAAAATACTAGCAGATCCAAACAAAAAGATAGATGAACAGAACATTCAAATAAATATTAATAATAATGAGATAACTACACTATGGGCAAGGGATAATTACAACTACTCAAGCGCAATTGTGAACTATATTAAGAAAGTAGAAGGAAAGGAGAAAAAAGGCTCTCAGAAGAAATAACAGAAGAGGAGAAAATGCCATACAAACTAGATGAATTAAATTTTTATTACGCCGACCTAGAGCTCCAAAGCTTAATGTGGTTCTCCTCATTAGCAATGCCAAATAAAACTTTAAACTCCTTTATTCAAACGACAGTCCCAGTTATTCACAATTACCCATTAGTATTAGCATTAAAAGGTGTAATATCAGAGGAATCATACATAACGGCATATAACAAGATTAAGATTAGTAAACCACCAGCTGAACGATTCAATGAATTAGGAGTTTACGCTTATCCATTATTTCTAGAGAAATTATATTATAAAAGCATATTACTAAGCGCAGGTGAAACAGATTATATTCTTTATAAACCACAAACAAGAGCCGCTTTTCCACTAATTACAAGATATAATGCAATAGCACCAGGGACTAGAGGATGGACAATAATCATATCAAAGAATGAATTACCACCAGAATTATATCTACGAATAGGCTCTAAGAGATTTGGAATCTGGAAGGCAAAACTAGAGAAGATAACTCAATTTTCTATAGAGAGTGGAAACATTAGAATCGCTTCACCTTTTAACGTTAGTGATACGAAAAAAACCCTTAAAAGCTCACAATCCTTAGCACTAAAACATTACGCAGGAGATATAGCAATATCAGGCAATGTAGATAGGGCTATAAAATTTGTTTATAAATCTGAGGAGATTAAAAAACCCATACCTTCTTTCCTCGAAGGGTAGAGTAATGTTTTCAGTTAGACTAGAACCACTCTATATGCAATCATCGAACGAATACCTTGGCAAGGCAGTTCTTAGACAGTTTCAAAAACAACTCGCAGATTATAACGACGGGGCTATACTTCTTTCAGCACCAACAGGCTCTGGGAAAACAGTTGCTACATTAACTGATACTCAGAACAGATTTACCGTAGCCTTATATCCAAATAATGAATTAGTCTGTAGCCAAATAGCTGGCCTTCA
>JAPDLT010000031.1 GCA_025920435.1 Candidatus Rehaiarchaeum fermentans | reverse complement strand
ATCTTACCACGTGCAGTAACTCTCTGTAAAGACTCAGTTGCAAATCTATACGTTTTAGTTATTCTTAAACCTGTCTTACTCCAACCAGCTTCTAGAAGAGCCTCCCAAGCCTCTGGAGTGGTATGAGCATAATATGTTACTAAAATTCCATTTTCCTTTAGTCTATCTGCAATTGTCTTAAAAGCTTCTGACAATAACTGTTTAAAACGCTCAAAGGCATTAACATTTTTAGAAAAGTATTTAACTCTTCCTTCATTCTCACTAATTTCTCTATCTGCAAATCTCTCCCATTGAGTTTCTATTTCATTCCCAGCATCGTCAAAGAACGCTTCTGGATGAAATTTAGGAACCCTCATTAAAACACCAGCAACTTCCTTAACATCGCTTAAAGCCCTCTTTAACCATACATAATGGAAATCACTAAGCTCAGTATAGGGAACGTCATCCCTATAGGGCGGGTCAGTAACTATTAAATCAAATTTCTCTGTAATCTTATCTAATTTAGTAGCATCATCTAGCAAAACCTTAACTTTACTAGGACTATTCGAAATTGCGTCAATAAGATATTGAATACCTTTTAACACACTACTCAGTGATTTTGCAAAAGAGCCACTTAGATCACTGAAAGGACTATTATCAACCCAATTCCACATTATTCTTAGTCCTCGCATTGCGAATCCATGACCAATTATTAGAAGGCTACTATGCCAATAACTACTAATAGAGTTATAATCAGAATATTTAGCTAATGCTATTGCTAAATAAGTAACTATTGCTTCAGCGTATTTCCTCGCCTTATCTTTATCCCATACTTTTAATTTCTCCTCCTCAATTCTCTTCCCAGCCTCACGTATTAACTTAACAATCTTAACCATAGTCAAAAGCTGACGTGGATTGAAGAATTTAAAAAACTTATCAAAACCATAAGGAATAGGCATAGTGCGGCTTTCGTATTCTGGGGTAGGCTCTATGGGTATATCCGGATCTCCCCAAATTTGTTTAAGCATCTCTAAAGCCTTCCATAACTTCTCTTGATCTACTATCTTCTCAAAGACTATGTTCTTTTTTATTTTAACTATTATTCGTGGTCTTGCCTTACTATTTAATAATTGTTCTTTAGTTATCTCCCCTGCTAAATATTTTTCTAGATTTTCATTCCAATCTCTTAATGCATCCCTAACATAAAAGGCCTTTCCCCCTTTTATTGGATTATTGCATATTAAGCATGTTGCAGTATTTCTTTTTGCATCTATATTAGGTTGTTGCACCTTATACTTTTTCCCATAAGCTTCTACAATGCCTTGTCTAGTATTAACTTTAGCATTTATTTTATCTCTAGATAATTCTTTATTAAGATCAATTACATCTATATAAATCTTATTATTAATGTTCTTTGGAACCATAAAAGCAAGTCTTTCGAAATTGCCCTTCTTAGTTCCCTCCTCCTCTAAATTAGTTTCTTCATTATCTCCTTTTCCGGATACTGTTTTTGCTAACCACCAACTCCCTATTAGTGGTGTATAATTACCACAATGTGGGCATCTTATTTCCCATGAACCAATGTAACCTTCAGCGTCATCATCGTACAGTTCCTGAATTTCTGGATCCTTTCTTAACTCATCTAATATCCAATTGCCCCATTTCTCAACGTCTTTAATAAGTGTCTCATGAAGATTATTATCTCTAGCCCACTTAGGTATTTCCAAAACCGCCTTAAGAAAAACGTAGGCCGTAGGCAAAAAGTCAGAAGCTACGACTTCCCCTACGCCTAGCCGTATAGCCTCTAGAGGTATTGAACCAAAGCCTGCAAAGGGGTCTAGAAGCTTAGCATTTTTAAAGAAATCCTTTAACGAGGGTATTTGAACTGGATTAGAATTATGAGGAACATTAGATGCACTACTGTCAAGTCTAACCAAGCGTAAAAATTCGTTTTTATCGACAGACTCTGGAAGTATTGAGGCTGCGATAATTGATCTAGCTCCTATTAAGGGTTTCCTAGTCCACCAAAAAGCCATTTCCCATATTGGGGGCATTCCTCCTCTATTTTTTTCTTTGGCTGAGGCTTCATTAATCCTATCAATGGGGAATTTGTCTGTTTCTATAAATTTAGGGCCTTGACTTTCCATACGATCACACCTGATAATATATTCTCTTTTTTAATTGATTATTGATTATTTATACTTTTATCATTTATGCCTTCTTATTCTCGCTAAGGTTTTACTAATTACTGAGCCTCTTCTTTAAGGTGAGAGTTTTGCTAAACAAGAGGAGGGATAGATGTTTGATTATTGTGATTCAAAGCTAATAGGATTTTTAAGATCTTAATTGAACTACTCTTATTATAGCCTTTGTAGTTGTAAATTAAGTTTTTATCTTCCTCTCTTGGCTTCTATTTGCTTGAATCTTTTAAGATTCATTTTTAATTTGCTTGTGATAACTATAAGTTATGATCATCTGTACGACGACTGATGATCGATATAGGCTTCAAATTTTTCCTAAAGCGGAACTTCTAGTTTTATATGACGATAAAAAGAAGGAGATAGTTAGAACTGTTAAAAATACTGAGCATAGTAGGCCTAAGGTTACTAAAAAGTGTATAGAATTGAAGCCAGAAGCTATACTAGCTCCCCGTGGCTCTTTGTGTTATCCATCATATGTTATTGCTAAAAAATCTGGTGTTAGGATTCTAATTGATTATCCAAATAAGTTGGTAAATGAAATATCTCCTTGGGATGTTAGTATGGGAGAAGTAGTTTACTCTAGTATTTTAGCAATTTATCAAAGAATAATAGGTTTTTGACTAGTGATTTTTTATTTGATAATTTTAATCTCATCATATGAGG
>JAPDLT010000030.1 GCA_025920435.1 Candidatus Rehaiarchaeum fermentans | reverse complement strand
TAACATAAACTATCATTATACTTAAAATTTGCCTTAGATTCCCTTAGTCTAGGCAAATTACTATCCTTATCAGAGAGTATAGGATAATTAGTTGGCCATTTGACATTTATTTCATCATCATTCCATATTATACCAGAATCATGATCCTTAGAAAACTCCTTAGTAACCATGTAAACTACATGAGAATCTTCTAATGCATAGAAACCATGAGCAAAACCAGCTGGAATCCATAATAATTTACCTGGCGTTAATTCAACACCGACCCACTTTTTATAAGTAGGAGAGCCCACCCTTAAGTCAACTGCCACATCAAATATCTTACCAGATATTACAGTAACTAATTTACCTTGAGCGTAGGGATTTAATTGAAAATGTAAACCCCTCAAAACTCCCTTTTTAGAAAAAGAATGATTAATTTGTGGGAAATTGCAAGGAACGTAATTTTTAAAATCACTTTCCTTGTATAATTCCTCAAAATACCCCCTATTGTCTGAAAATTGCTTAGAAATTATTAAAACAACTTCAGGTATTTCCAACCTTTTGAATTCAAATGGCATACCTAAATCACTTTAAGACAAATTAAAAATCATTTAGGTAAGCAGTTTATCTAATCTTTGGCTTTTAAACGTTAAGACTTATTATTTCACTCTTTAGGATCTTTAATGCTTCAATTAAATTCAATGGCTTATTTATCTTTAAAATGTTTTTAGCTTTCTCCACATTTAACGAAGAATTTTTAGGTCTTTTAGCCTTCCACTTAATTTCACTCGTAGTTGTTGGACTTATGAGTTCTTTATTCAATCCAAAAACCTCAGCTAATTTAACTGAAAATTCATACCTACTTATTTGAGAATCGCCAGCTAAATGAATGATAAAATTATAATGCGTATTACTTTCTATTAACTCTTTTAACATTAAAGCGAAACTAGTATTTAGAGTAGGTGAAGTTATCTGATCAGTTAATACGCTAACCTTCTCGTTATTTTTCAAATTCTTAATAAGCCATAGGGCGAAATTATCTTTCCCACTAGCTGGATTACTGCCATAAGGAGTACTAGTTCTAGCAATAATAAAAGAGCTTGAATTTTTCATCACCTCCCTTTCACCTTGAAGTTTAGTTAAACCATAAAAATTGATTGGATTTGGCTCATCTTCTTCCCTATAATTCCCCTTAACCCCATCGAATACATAATCCGTTGAAATATAAACTAGTAGAGAACCGTATTGATTAGATGATTTAGCAATTTCCCTTGTAACATCTACATTTAATAATTTAGCAAGTTCTTTATCTTCTTCGCACTTATCAACATTTGTTAAGGCAGCAGCATGAATTATTACATCTGGTTTAATCTCACTTATAATTTTCCTTACATTATCAAGTTTAGATAGGTCAGCTATTACGTAATTTCCTTCAGGCTTACTCGTATTATAAACTCCTATTACCTCATGAGAAGTAGAGAATATTTGTAAAATTTTCTTTCCCAAAAGACCTCCAGCACCAGTTAGGAGAACCCTCAATCTCATCACAATTTTATTTGCGATCTATCCCCTACTATTATTCTTATTGAGCTCGGCTTACTTGAGGAGTTAGTTATTGTACAGTAATTACCTATAATACTGTCACTTATTCTCTGGCTTATATTTTCTATATTAGTATTTCTCATCACTATAGAATTCTCTATATCCACATTAGCTAATACGCATTCATCGCCTATTGAAGTATAAGGTCCTATATACACATTTGGTCCTATGATACAATTTTTACCTATAATAGCTGGTCCTCTTATCCTAACGTTTTCCTTTATTATAGTTCCCTTATCTATGAAAACCCTTCCCTCAATTTTAGCACTTTCGTGAATTTTATCAGTATTAATACTTAGTCTTATTGTAGAGTCCAAAATTAATTGATTAGCTTCCAATAAGTCATCAGTTTTTCCAGTGTCCTTCCACCATCCTTCTACCTTAATTACCTCTACCCTCTTTCCATCATCTAACATTAATTGGATTAAATCAGTTATCTCGTATTCTCCTCTCCAGCTAGGCTTTAGTTTTTTAGTATATTTATGAACTTCTGGAGAGAAAGCATAAACTCCAACAACTGCTAAATTAGAAATTGGCTCTTTAGGCTTTTCAACTAGTTTTACAGGTTTTCCATCTTTCATTACCAATACGCCATAAGGTCTTGGGTCTTTAACCTCAGTTACACCTATTACAACATCGGGCTTCTTTTCAATTAATGTATCAACAAATTTCTTTATTCCATATTGGAATAAATTATCACCTAGATTCACTACGAAATAATCATCTCCTAATAATTTTTCAGCAACCATTATTGCATGGGCTATTCCTAAAGGATCTTTCTGCTCAACATAATTAACTTTTACCGAATTATACTTTTCATTATTTTTTATCTCATTATCTATTATTTCTACTATGCCCTCTTTTAAAGGCCCAATTATTACTATTATATCATTAATTCCAGCATTAACTAAATTCTCTAAAGCGTAAAGAATCATTGGCTTATTTGCTATTGGCAAAGTATGCTTATTTCCAGTATAAGTTAATGGCCTTAGCCTTGTTCCTAAACCTCCTCCTAGCAATAGACCTTTTAATTTCACACCATAAAATTATACTCTCTATTTAAAAAATTTTTAAATGTTAAATACTCACCATGGCTCATCTAACTTAAAGTATTTATCGTTTATTAATCCCCTCCACCACCACTCGTTATTAATATACCATTCAACTGTTTTCCTTAATCCCTCCTCTAAAGGTGTTACCTCATACTTTAGCTTAGACTTCATTGAATATAACCTGTCATGTCCAGGCCTATCCTTAACGAATTTAATCTTAACTTCCTTATTCATTATTTTACCTATTAATTTAACTAATTCTAGATTTG
>JAPDLT010000003.1:54931-59264 GCA_025920435.1 Candidatus Rehaiarchaeum fermentans | reverse complement strand
CGTGCATATCCTCCTAATGGAGTTATGCCTAGTGTGAGTATAGGTAAAGTAGAGTCACCAATCTACTCCCAGTCACTAAGTCTTAACGGAATCTATCAAATAGTTGCGTTTTCGAATTCTACTTGCTCTATTAGCATGACATCTATAAGTGGTTACTTTAACATTCCAGAGCTTTCAGTTGGAAGAACTAACGGATTTTCACTTTCTTAAATTATTAACATTTGCTTAAACTTTAAAGTTGTTTTTAATCTATCATATTTTATCCTCTAGCTAATAGAGAAGCGTAAGTTTTATACTGCTGTAAGGTTCTAACATAACATAGAATATGCAACTGTGGTTTACTCTATTTCTAAATATACTGGAGCATGATCAGATCCGTATACATTAGTCAATATATCTGCTTTTTTCACTCTTTTTTCTAACTCTTTAGATACTATGAAATAATCAATTCTCCAACCTATATTTCTACTTCTCGCATTAAATCTATAAGTCCACCAGCTGTAATGTCCTCCTTCCTTCACAAACATTCTATACGTATCTATATACCCTAAAGAAAGGAAATGCGTCATCCAATCTCTCTCTGCTTGAGTAAATCCAGGATTATTTATATTGTCTTTAGGTCGCGCTATATCTATTTCTTCATGTGCAACATTGAAATCTCCTCCTATTATTATAGGTTTTCTTGCTCTTAATTTTTCAACATATTTTTCAAATTCTTTGTTAAATTCTAGTTTGAATTTCAATCTTGTCAATCCATGTTGTGCGTTTGGGAAATAGCAATTTAATATAAAAAAATCCTCAAATTCAGTTGTAATAACTCTGCCTTCTGCATCATATTTTTCTATTCCTATTCCATAAGTCACAGATAAAGCCTCTTTTTTAGTTAATGTTGCAACTCCGGAATAGCCTTTTCTTTTAGCCTGGAAATTGTAAAATTTATAAGTCGTTTCTATTGAGATTTCACTTTTAGTTTCCTGAAGAAGTATTACATCATAAATCTCTGAGTTTATTATTTCTCTTAATCCTTTATTTAAAGCGCTTTTTATTCCATTTATGTTCCAAGATAGTAATTTCATTTAAGAATTAAAAAAACAAAAAATAAATACTATTGCTTATTATTTTTACCCTTTAGTCTAGCAATTTCTCTTTTTAATCTTCTATATTTTCCTGCTTCTTGCGGAGAAAGACCTTGCTCTCTTTTTATGTTCATTTTGAATAATTCCATTTGAAGTTCTACAAGTTGCTTTTTTTCTTCCTTTTTTTCTTGTTTGTTTTCACTCTTTTGTTCCTGTGCTTTCACTTCCTCCATTTTCGTTCACCTCTAATTCTCCTGGCATTCTACTTTTTAGAACTATTGTAACTTTTATCCCTATGGCTCCTCTCTTAACAATTAGTTGTCTTGATGCCCTTCTAACACCATACTGCTCTACGTTACCAGATTTAGGTAAAACTCCTCCTACAAATCTAAACTTCACATGATCCGCTCTTTCTTTTATTATTCCTCCTATTTCTATTTCTGCACCTCTAGCTCCGGCTTTTCTTATTATCTCTAATTCTTGATCCCCTATTTTCTTATATTTCTTGAATCCATATCTTTCTAATTTTGTTTTAATTCTTTCTGCTACTACTCTAGGATCTAAATCAGGATTTTCTATTTGTTCTACTTGTAATCTGACAGATTCATTATTAAGTAATTTTGAAGCGAGAGCAACTCCTTTTTCTATAAGATCACCAGCTCTTCCAAGTATTACGCTTGGTTTATGCGAATATATAATTACTCTGTATCCTAAAGGTGTTTTATCGATATTTATATCTATGACTGGATATCCCTTGAATAGTTTTAGTAACGCTTCCTTTACCGCCAATTTGGCCATCCCTTCTCTTATTATCTTTTTCTCTATCATATTTATTGAGTCTGTGTTTTATTTTCTACTTTATTTGTTTCCGCAGTATTTTGTTCTTTCTTTTCTTCAGTTTTCTCTACCTTTATTGTCGTATATATAGTAATATTAGTTCTTTTCCCTCTATGACTTTTTACAAATCTAGCGTAGTTAAAAACTAAAGGATACTCTCCTCTTCCTAAATCGAATCTTTCTATTTTTATTTCACTATCATTTCCACCTAAATTCTTTACGTTAGCTCTTAATTGCTTTATAAGTCTCAACATTAACTTTATTGCTTTTGTAGGATATCCTGCCTGTATTCCATGTTTATGTCCATGAGGGTAATGCAAATAAGGTATAAAATCTCTTTTTTCCAATACTTTTTTTAAGTATTTTTCAGCATCATTTACGTTTTTATTCTTTATTGATAGTGCAACTTCTCTTAAGTCCTTTAAGGAAACCCTGGCATTTCTTATTTTAGCTATAACAACCCTTTCCATATTTTTACTTAATAGGTACGTAAGAACTTGATCTTGTAGCCATTAAACCTGGGCTTCCATGCTTCACACGTTTTGTAGTAAACGAATACTCTCCTAATCTATGGAATATCATTTTTGGGGTTATCTTTACTGGAACGAATTCTTTGCCGTTATATACATGTATGGTTTTTCCAACCCATTGCGGTAAAATAACCATTTCTCTAAGATGAGTTCTTACATTGTCCTTTTTAGCTATTTTTTCAATTAGCTTTTTAGCTTTTTCATTAAGATTAAGCCTCTTTAGACTCCTCCTTACATCTGCATTTACTATCGGAATTAATTCTTTCAAACTCATTTTTTGCAATTGTTCTAATGTATAACCTCTATACTTAAATTCTTCCATAATTATCTGCCAGTTTTCTTAGGGCCTATAGTCCCTACTTTAGCTCCAGGAGGCGAATTCTTTGCTGATACTTTTTTAGCATGCTGCGTGCTTCTTCTTTTTCCACCCATCCTATGTTCGTAAGCATTCATGGCCACTGCAGCGGTTATAGGCCAATATCTTCCCTTGGCTTTCATAGCATAATATTTATTTCCTGCTTTATAGAAAGGTTTATCTACTCTACCTCCATTAGCGACATTTCCTATTATTGCTTTGCATTCTAAATTTATTTTCTTTATTTTTCCACTTGGCAATTGTACTATTGCTTCAGAATCACTCTTTTCTAGTAATATAGCGAAAGAACCGCCTGCCCTCACTAATTTTCCTCCGTCGTTAGGTATCGTTTCTATATTGTAAATATGAGAAGATAAAGGTATATCCCTTAGTTTCATAATGTTTCCGTCTTTAGCTTCTTTGCTTAAATATTGAACTATTTGCCCTACGTAAGCTCCTTCAAATGCCGGCATCAAAAATTTTTCACCATTTTCATAAATTACTTCGATTAAAGGAGCTGTAAAATAATGATTATGGATTATATCCTTTATTTTTCCGTTAAGAGGAGTTGAGGATTTTGGCATATCTATCTTTCCTATCGCTCCTATTTTATTTGCTTGGAATATTCTGCTCTTTCCCCTCCTTCTTACTCTTGGAACCTTCATATTTAGCTATCAATTATAATAATTTTTATCTTTATATAACTATTATTCTCCACCGTTAAATAATATGTCCCTGTATTTTTTAAATAATTTTCGAGATTGAGTGTATAATTAGCTGGGAATTCGCCTAAATATTGAGATGAAATTGAATTATTTAGATATACTGATACGTTTCCTGGGAAATAGCTCCAAGAAACAATTGCAGGAGAAATTGAGGCATAATCCGTAAGTTTTAAATATATTAAGTGAGCTATTCCGTTCTTATAATAAGCAGAAAAAGCGTTCGCATTTCCACTTTCATTTGCAGTAGTTATGTCTGCTTTGCATAAGCCTTTATAATTGTTGGTAGAAACTAGTATTAATCCGTTAGAAATATTAACTGTAAAATTATCCGGAAATTCTATCGTTCCTATGCTTTTATTGATTGATACGCTACCTATCATGTTTTCAATTTCTTTACAATAAATATAGTTTTTTAATGATTGTGTAGGAGGAAATAGTATTGGATAGAAGACAAGCACTAAGGAAGTAGCTAACGCGATAAGTATAGATAAATCAATTAAATATTCAAGCATTGCTTGTGCTTTCATACCTATTTTAAAAATTAGAAATAAATATAGCACAGTTATTATAAGTTATGATAAAAGAAAAATTAAGCAACTTGCTGTGGAGGTTTTCTGAGTATTACACTCATAACTATAGAATTCTTATTACAGTGCCCTTACTAATCATATTTTTTTCAGTTAGCGTTCTTACTTTCAAATACATTACTACTGGTAAAATAATAAAGGAAGGCATTTCTTTAACTGGGGGATATCAAATTACTGTTCCTCCAAATACAAACATTTCACTTATAAAAAATTATTCTCCTGT
>JAPDLT010000003.1:0-54831 GCA_025920435.1 Candidatus Rehaiarchaeum fermentans | reverse complement strand
ATTTCTAATTCTACTATTAATTTAGTCTACAAAAATGAGGTATTTCCTTACTTCTACACTACTCACAACATTTCACTCTTTGTTTCTCAAAAAACTCCTTTCAATAGTTCCATAATATCAGTTGCAAACATCGCTCCTACTAACTTAATTTATGGAACGGATCTTACAGGAGGAACTATTATAACTCTTTACCCTAATTCCTCCAATTCAACACTTTTAGAATTAGACAAAGAAATATTGCTCAAAAGATTAGATGTTTATGGAATAAGTGGAGTTAGTGTAAATATTTTATCTTCTTATTCTAGTATACCAGTTATACAAGTAGTTATACCTAGTATAAGTGAGGGTTCTGCATTATCCTTAGTGTCTTCACAAGGAAATTTCGTAGCGAAAATTAATAATGCAGTAATAATAAACAGTTCTAATAAATCTCTTTCAGTTCTTTCAGTTTGTACGAGTCCTGCCTGTCCGTACGGGGGAGAAAGTATACAACAGATTAATGGCTTGTATCAATTTACTTTCGGAATTCTACTTTCCTCTGCTTCTGCTCAACGTTTGTACAACGTTAGTAAAACTCTAGCAGTACTTCCCTCTAATCCAAGTTATTTAAATGGCACAATAGATCTTTACTTAAATAATAAACTAGTTAGTTCATTGCAGTTAGGTCAAAGTTTACAACAAGGGCCAGATAATCAAATAATAATCCAAGGTTTCGGGAGTTCTTATCAAATTGCAGAAGAACAAATGAAAAATCTACAAGCAATTTTACAAAGTGGTTCATTACCTATTCCTCTAAAAATTGTAGGAGTTAGCTATATTTCTTCTAAGCAGGGCTCTATTTTTATTTCTCAGATATATCTAATAATGATTCTAGAATTTTTAGTCGTTAGTATAGTGACTTTATTAAGATATAGAAACTTAAAAATAGCAGGTCTTATAATTGCTACAGGCTTGTCAGAAATACTAATAGTGCTTGGTGTTGCGGCAGCAATTCATTGGACACTAGATACAGAAAGCTTTGCTGGAATACTGGCAAGCGTTGGGGTTGCAATTGATGATCAAATAATAATAACTGATGAAGTTTTAAGAGGAAGCAAGAAGATTGAATTTGCTAGTATGAGCAAGAGGCTTTCAAGAGCATTCTCTATAATAATGATTTCCTTTTTCCTTTTTGCATCTACTATGTTGCCTTTACTATTTGCTCAATCTACTTTATTTATAGGTTTTGCATTAACAAGTATATTAGCATACTTAGTAGGTTTGCTGATATCGAGGCCAGCTTATGCAGAGCTACTTTCAAAAATATATTAGAGTGTACGCTTTGATCGCATTATTAGCTTTAGTACTTTCCTTAATTATCATTTTTAATTATAAGCTTATAAAAATCAATCAAACAGCTTTCTATTCTAATTATCATAATTCTTCGATTAACAAATCATATTCTTTTCTTTCTACTTATTTAAGCAAACTTTCTAATTATAGCGTTTATTCTTCAAATTCTAACTTTATTGTTTTTGGCTGTAATTTAGGAATTAATCTTACTTATTTAAATTTTGTGTTTAGTCAATACAATTCTTTATATGAATTTAATAATTCTGCATATCTTGACTTTATTAATCAAGAAAGAGAAATGATAAATTACACTGTATGTAAAATTTTTGGTTCAAATTGTTATTTGCCTTTCTTTAATAACTCCCCTTTTTATAGTAAGAGCGAAATGATTTCCCAATTAACTCAATATTCCTCTTATTTATTTAATCAGATTAATATTTTATCTCACGATAATTTAAGCGAACTGGAAAACTTATCTAATCACGATTTTTGGCATGTTGAAGTAAATACAGAAAACAATTCTTTAAACACTTCCCTAATTCCTTACTACCTATATTCTTTCTTCTTTGCTAAGAATATTATTTCTCTTTACAAATTTTATAGTAATTCGACAAATAGTTCTTCTCTATTATACAATATTTATCCCGAGCCTTATATTAACAACTTTTTGCAACCTTATTTCTATTATCCAATTTTAAGTTTACCTTTTGTTCAGATTGAGGCTTTTCCAGTTAGATACTGCGGTAACTATACTATAAATATAATTTCTAACAATAGTTTGTTTAAAACTTATTACGTGCACCCGCCCTCTTACTTTAAAGTTATAAATATATCTGTATGAATAAAGCATTTTTATTTTATCTTCTTTTACTAATTCCTTTGATCTTAGTTCTTTCCATAACTTATTACTATTATTTCAAATTTCAAAATATATTGCAAGTAAGAAACGTTTCTATAAATATGTCCCCTATTTGTAAAAATAAACCTGTTTATTTATTATTCGTTGCTTCTAACTGTAAGTATTGTAACGAATCTTACTCCGCTTTTTTAAATGTAACTTCTAAGTACGGAGATTGGCTTACTAAATATGAGTACATTTCTTTATATACTTGCGCATATGTTTTAAATTTATCACAGCCAAATTCAACTTCTGCCCTTTCTTCTACAGCCTTGAAATATTCTTTAAATATCTTTAACAATTATTCAAACGGCTATGTCCCTTTTTTCGTTTTTAATGGAAAGTACGTAAAATCAGGTGGTTTTCTAACTTTTCAAGAAGCGGTATCTTTTATAAGCAAATACTTTAATAAAAGTTATTCCTATTTTTTAAATAATTCCTAAAATTCTTCCGCTTTCTACAACGGAGATTTTGCTACCAGGTCTTCTTTTTTCCATAGAATTTAAGAAATCCAATATTTTGTCATTGTATTGTATATTTAATTCTATGTTTTTCATTTTGCAATATGCTTCTAGTTCCTCTAAGCTTACATTATATAGAGGATTGAAATAATTTTCTTTACTTATTTTTATAACAGGATTTTCTCCATTCAAAAAATATTTCATTACCTCCAATGCAAAATCTTCTAAAATGTAACTATCTAACTTAATTCCTCCCTTTTCATTAAAAAGTTTTTCTAATACTTTATAAGCAGGAGTCGATTTAAGGATTTCATATCCGTCTTTGGATTTAAATTTATTATTAAGAATATTTCTTCTTATTCTTCTTTCTATCATTTTTGCAAAATGTTTTTTGCATAACCATTGCTTAAGATATGTAGAGTAGAAGTAAGAATCTTCGTCACATAGTGAACACTTCATATTTATTTTATGGTTAGTTTATAATTAAATGAAGACAATAGTAGTTTCAAGTTCAAAAGGAGGAGTAGGTAAGACCACCATATCAGTTAATCTAGCCATAGCGCTAGCTAAGCAATACAGAACACTAATAGCAGATCTTAATTTAGATACACCTCATGTAGTTATACATTTAGGCTTAATAGGATTTAAATATGCACTACAAGATGTGCTATTAGGAAAGGCTGATTTAGCAAAGGCGATAATAAGGATAAATACTTTTAAATTAGATGTCTTGCCTACAAGGACATTTTATCAACAGGGTGATGCAAATATTCCATATAAAGTTATAAACTTTCCTTTCTTGATTAAAGATATAGAAAACAAATATGATTATTTAGTAATAGATAGCGATTTTAGAAATATAAATTATCTTTCTAAATTAGATAATTTGATTTTGTTACTAGTTACTAATCCTGAAATAACTTCCGTTATAGAGACAAGAAAAATAGTTGAACAAGCTTATAAGCTTAAGATAAAAGAAACTTTTATTGTTATTAATAAAAATAGAGTTACAGAAGAGATAAGTCCTAAAAAAGTTGAAAGTATAGGTGGAGCTCCTATAATAGCAGAAATTCCTTTTTCTAAAAAAATGAATGAGGCCTTGCGTTTAGGAATACCTTTAGTTTTATCTGATCCGAAATCTGATTTCACTAAGAAGATTAATAATTTAGCTCATTCGCTTTAATAATAAGTAAGTTTTGGTTGAATAGTAATCCAACTTTTTCTTATTATCTTCCTATATTCATTTATTTTTCCTTCTTTTATTATTTTAAGAATAAAAAGTTTGGTTTTTTCGTCAGAAGGGTATCCACTACCAAAATCTATATTTAGTTCTTCTTTTAGTTTACTTATTATTTGCTCTCTTTTCATTTTGGCGATTATAGAGGCAGCTCCTACTTGCAAATAGTTTTTATCGGCGTAGTTTTCTGCGATTATTTTTTTATTGCATTTTGATTTAATTATTTCTTCAATTTTTTTAGGATTATTGCTTGGAGCATCTACAATAGCTACTTCTCCTTCTAATGAATTAATTATTTCAACGAACTTTTCTAATTCTAGATTATTAAGATTTTCGTTTTTATCGATTTCTTCTGGCCATACTTCTATTATTTTGTTATTAAATTCTTTTAACAAAAATTCACCAATTTCGAATATTTTTTTTATGCTTAGCATTTTAGAGTCCTTTACGCCTAAGCTTTTCAATCCATCTAAATCTTTTTCTTCTATTTGTATACCTGCAATAATCATCGGTCCTACAACTGGCCCTCTCCCAGCTTCATCAATACCTATGTATTTCATCTGCTCTAAAACTTACATGTCCGAAGTGAACGAGCAGTTCTATTCCAAATTTACTTAATCCTATTGGAATATCACATGCACCGTATGCTGATCCTCCCCAAATATAAACTTCACATCCTGTCTCATTTTTTATAATTCTAGCGATTTCTATTGCCTTCGGTTTTAAACCAAATGGCAATTGTATTGCCACTTTCTTATAATTCTTTTGCTTTATTTTTTCAATTACTTTAGAAAGCTCAAGATCGTACCTTTCTTCTAATGTCATAAAATTTAAATATAGAAGAAAAGATTTAAATATTAGAGTATATAATAATTAACATCACTTTGAATAAGAGGGTAGTGAATGATTGACGTCCTGAGGCATCAACTTAATCCCGAGGCGCGCATATTGCCGAAGGAAGAGGTAGATGAGCTTCTAAACAGACTAAAATGTAGTAAGACTGATTTACCTAAAATAAAATTAGAGGATCCCGTTTCTGTTGCGCTAAAGGCTAAGCAAGGAGATGTTATAGAATTTACAAGAAAGAGCGAAACAGCAGGTTTGAGTAAGTATTATAGAGTAGTTATATGAATCCGGCTCAGCAATACACTTTACTAAAATCATTTTATGCACAGTTTGGTTATGCACCGGTCCATATAAAATCTTTTGAAAGATTTGTAGAGGATAAAATGCCTCGTATAGCTAAATCTACTGAAATCGCGCCCAAAGTTACAATACCCGGCTATAAATCTATTTCAATTAAAATAGATAGTGTTAAGCTAGGGAAGCCAGAGATCAGAGAAAAGGATGGAACTATAAGGTTACTATATCCAATGGAATGCAGAATAAGAGATTTAACCTATTCTGCTCCTATTATTGCAAACGTTAGTTTTATTGGTGATGGCGAAAAATTGAAGCAAGAAGAAGTGGTTATAGGAGAATTACCTGTAATTGTAAGATCTAAATACTGTAATCTTTACGGTATGTCTAGAGAAAATTTAATTAACAAAGCAAGAGAAGATCCTGATGATCCAGGCGGTTACTTCATTATTAACGGTACTGAAAGATTAATAATGACTACTGAGGATCTAGCACCAAATAAAATAGTAGTGACAAAGTCTACACAAGAAGGTATTGAGTACTCAGCAAGAATATACGCTGATGCAGGCTCTATAAAGCTTCCTCATACTATAATAATGGCTAAAAATGGGCAATTTTACATAACACTTGGCGTATTCAAGAAATTACATGTAATGGCACTGGTTAAAGTATTAGGAATTAACAATAAGGAAGATGTTATTAGTTTTACAAATGCACCTGAAAAAGCAAAGTGGATTTTAGAAGCTAATTGGATTGAAGCAGATAAGGAAGAGAAAGAGATATTGGAGCACTTTTCTAAGTCCTCAGGTATATCAAAGAAAAGATCTATTTATTCTGGTTTAGATAACTTCCTTTTACCATTTCTTGGCCAAGATTCTAAAAGCAGAGTTTCTAAGGCAATATATATACTTTATGCAGTGGGTAGAATACTTAGACATTGGGTAGAAGGAACAGAAGATGATAGAGATAGTTATTCTAATAAAAGAGTTCACGCAGAAGATTATAATTTAGAAATAATATTCTCTACTTCTATGAAGGCTTTGGCAAAGGATGCAGCGAATGCATTCAACGATATAGTTCAAAAACAAAAGAAATTGCCTCCTGCTCAATATATATTTTCTCAATCTGTATTGGTAAGAAGACTTCTATCATCAATTTCTACAGGTATTTGGCCAGGAAGTAGAACTGGAGTTACGGAACAATTATCAAGAGGAAGTTTCTATGATACTTTATCGTACTTGAGAAGAGTTAAGTCTTTAATAACTTCTAATCGAGAAAATTCCTCAGCAAGAGTTCTGCACGGAACTCACTATGGTAGACTCTGTATTATAGAAACTCCTGAAGATGCTAGTGTAGGATTAGTCAAGAATCTCGCTACTTTAGCCTATATAGTTTCAGATGTAGAAAACAAGGAAAGAGATCAAGTAGAAAAGCTACTAAAGGATGAGGGGGTGAAGTTAAGATGAGCTTGATACTTTTTGATGGAAAGCTTGTAGGAGAGGTAGATGACGGATTAAAGCTCGTTCAAAAACTGAGAGCAAAAAGAAGAGCGGGGGAAATCTCTCCATTCATTAATTTTGCATATGATAATGAGGAAGATGTAGTTATAATAAATACTACTAACGATAGAATAGTTAGACCTCTTATTGTAGTAGAAAATGGAAAACCTAAAGTTTCTAAGGAAGATATTCAATTACTCCAGCAAAATAAAATAACTTTCATGGATTTAGTTAAGCAAGGTAAAATAGAATTCTTAGATGCAGATGAAGAAGAAAATGCTTATGTTGCATTGAGTGAGGAAGAACTAACTCCTGAGCACACTCATCTAGAATTGTCTTACATTTCAATCTTAGGAATCCCTGCTAGCATGATTCCTTTCCTTAATCATTCTTCAGCAGCTCGTAGCATAATAGGTGTAAAGAGCGTAAAACAAGGTTTGGGTCTCTATGCCTCTAATTATTTACTACGGGTAGATAATGATAGATTCGTAGCAATAGATCAACAGAAGCCAATAGTTAGGACCATTGCTTACGACTTAGCTCAGGCAGATAAACATCCGGCAGGCCAGAATGCAGTAGTTGCAGTAGTTCCTTATCTTGGTTATAACATGGATGATGCGATCATTATAAATAAAGCTGCAGTACAGCGAGGTATGTTTAGAGCTTTTTACTTTAGGCCTTATAAGGCTGAAGAAATGAAGTACCCTGGTGGAAGAGCAGATGAAATAACTATTCCAGATAAGGATATATCCGGATACAGATCTGAATATGCATACAGACATTTGGATGCTGATGGCATTGCTAGACCAGGAAGTATAGTGGAGGAAGGCGATGTAGTTATAGGTAGAGTTTCTCCTCCTAGATTTGCTTCTTCAATTGATAAATTTAGATTGGGTGTAGTTAAGAAAGTAGAAACCTCAGCAGTTGCAAAGAAGGGTGAAGGAGGAGTAGTAGATCAGTGCTATATCACAACAAGCCAGGATGGTAACAAATATGTAATTGTGAAAATCAGAGAAGATAGGAGTGTAGATATGGGAGATAAATTTGAATTGAGAGAAGGGCAAAAAGGAGTGGTAGGAATGGTACTAGATCCGGCAGATATGCCGTTCACTCAATCAGGTATTGTTCCAGATATACTATTCTCTCCTTATAGTATACCTTCTCGCCTGACTTTTTCAGTAATACTAGAACTTTTAGCAGGCAAATCAGGAGCTATTAATGGTAAGTATTATGATGCTACTCCATTTACTTCTATAACTGAAGAAGAAATTAGGTCAGAACTTATAAAAGCAGGGTTCAGAGATGATGGGTTGGAGGCAATGTACAACGGAATAACTGGTGATTTAATGAAAGCCAGAATATTTGTAGGGGTTGGTTACTACATAAGACTTAAGCACGTTACTAAAAATAAATTGCAATGGAGATCTAGAGGTCCAGTTCAAATATTATCGAGACAACCTACTGAAGGTAAGGCTAAGGGAGGAGGTCTTAGGCTTGGTGAAATGGAAAAGGATGCAATTATAGCACATGGAGCTGCTGCTGTTTTACAAGATAAATTCTCAGTAGATTCCATAAAAGTAGCTGTCTGCACTAAATGCGGATTGGTAGGAATTTACAACTTTAAGAATAGAACAGGTAGTTGCCCAGTTCATGGGGATAATGCTCCAATGGAGCTTATAGAAATTCCAGCTCCATTTAACATATTATTAAATGAAATGAAATCAATGGGTATATATCCAAGATTAATATTAGGTAGTAAATATGAAGCTTGAAGATAATGAAGTGATTAGCAAGATTGCAGGCATAGAATACGGCATACTTTCGCCAGATTTAATAAAGAAAATGGCAGCAGTAGAAGTTACCTCTTCCGAAATATATGATATAGATGGTATGCCTGTTAACGGGGGTTTGGCAGATATGAGAATGGGAGTAATAGATCCCGGCTTAGTATGTAGAACTTGCGGTAATGGAATAAAAGAGTGTCCAGGTCATTTCGGTTATATAACGCTTGCGGAACCAGTTTACAATATAAAATTCTTACCTTACATCGTAAACACATTGAATTCTACATGTGAAAAATGTAATAGATTATTAATATCCGATAAAAATATTGAGAAATTTATTTCTTTATTAAATAGTGAAAGCATTAAAAATGAACCACGTAATAGAATTAAGTTAATAAAGAGAATAATTAACAAGGCTTCTAATACTACTATTTGTCCTCATTGCGGCGCAAAGCAAGAAAAATACAAGTTAGAAAAACCTTACGATATTTACTTAGGAAAGCAGAAATTAACTCCAGTAGAAGTTAGAGAAAAACTTTCTTTGATAAGTGATTCTGATGCACTACTGTTAGGATTTGATCCGGAGTATAGCAGGCCTGAATGGATGGTAATAACTTTGCTTCCAGTGCCTCCAGTTACTACTCGTCCTCCTATAACATTAGAAAATGGAATGAGAAGTGAAGATGATTTAACTCACATATTGGCTTCTATAGTAAGGACTAATGAAAAATTAAAAGAAAATTTAAGATCAGGAGTACCAATGGCATTTATATATCAGCTTTGGGATGTTCTTCAATATTATGTTTCAACTTTTATATCTAATAGCGTTTCACAACTACCGAAAGCTAGACAAACTTCTGGAACTAAATTACTTGTAGGTATAGAAGAAAGGCTTAAAGGAAAAGATGGTAGATTCAGGGGCACTTTGCTCGGAAAGAGAGTTAACTACTCGGCAAGATCAGTTATTTCTCCGGATAGCTTTATAGAATTTGATGAAGTAGGATTTCCTTTAAAGTTAGCCAAGGAAATAACTGTTCCTGAAAGAGTTACATCGATAAATATCGATAGAATGCGTGCCTTGATTAAAAATTATAATGGATATCCGGGAGCAGCATTTATCATAACTCCCGATGGAATTAGGAAAAAGATAAATGAAACCAATGTCGAGCAGATATTACAAGAATTAAGTGAAGGGTATATTGTTGAAAGGCATTTGATGGATGGAGATTACGTAATATTCAATAGAGAACCAAGTCTTCACAAATATTCTGTTATGGGTCATAGGGTCAAGGTTTTGCCTACACTTACTTTTACAATAAGTCCTGCCGTTACTACTCCTTATAATGCAGATTTTGACGGAGATGAGATGAATGTATTTATTACACAAACTTTAGAAGCTGCCGCTGAAGTTGAAGAATTGATGAATGTGAAAAATAATATAGTTTCCGTAAGACATTCATTTCCTTTAATTGGAGCTAAGCAGGATTATATAACCGGATGTAGCATTCTTACTTCGAAGGATTACAAGGTGGATAAATACACAGCTCAATTTTTATTGTCTAATATTGGTATATATGTTCCTATTGATAAAGATACTTACACAGGAAGAGAGATATTTAGCATGCTATTACCTAAGGACTTAAATTTTGAGGGCCCGAGTAGTACTTACAAATTTACGCATAACGAGGATGATTATGTAGTTATAAAGAACGGAAAATTAATTTCAGGAATTATAGATACAGAAACTATCGGAGTAGAAGGAGGAGAATTAGTCAGAAGAATGTATTTAGAATATGGTAGCGATTTCACAGCAGACTTCATAAACAAAATTGCAAAATTATCAATTCTTGTTTTACTTCTTCACGGATTCTCGGCTTCAATTTCTGACTATGACATGAAAGATGAATCTCTTAAACAAAAGGATAATTTAACTAAAGAATTAGTTGAGAAAGCTAAAAAAATAATAGAATCTGAGAAAGATCCTGATGAAAGAGAAGGCCAGATACTGGAACTAGCAGGAGAATATCTTGCTAAACTTAATAAGTTAGTATCTCCTCTTTATACAAGAAATAATTTTGTTTATGGAATGGCCATATCGAAAGCAAAAGGAAGTATCTTTCAAGTAACATTAACATCATTTGCTTTAGGACAACAGCGTTCTTTAGGAAAGAGAATCCAGGCAGGCTATAAAAACAGAGTACTTCCTCATTTCAAGAAAAATGATGAGAGTCTAGAGGCTAGAGGTTTTGTTTTCTCTAGTTATAGAAAAGGATTAAATCCAATAGAATTATTTATGCACGCTGTAGAAGGTAGAGAAAGCATTGCTGATACTAAGATAGCTACTCCATATTCTGGTTATTTAGAAAGAAGATTTATTTACGCATTAGCAGATTTAGTAACTGATGAAAATCACGCGGTTAGGTATGGTAATAAAATTATTCAACCTTTATATGGCGAAGATGGAATAGATGTATCTAAAAGTGATAATGGTGATTTGCTCATATGATCGATTTACCTGTTAAATACAAGGAATATGCAAAAAGCAAAGGAATTGATGAGAATGAAATATTAAAGAAGTATGAAAATTCACTTATTGATCCTTATTTACCAATAGGTATAATTGCTGCGCAGAGTATTACCGAAGCTTCTTCTCAGGCTACTCTTAAAACTAAGCACGTAGTTGGAATTCAAGAAGAAGTTAAAACCTCTGCTACTTTGCCGAGATTAATGGAAATATTCGATGCAAGAGAACGCCCTGAGTCTCCTAGTATGACTATTTATCTAAACAAAGAAAAAATAAAAGATTTAAAGGATGTAGAGCAATTTATTTACAGAAAATTAGTAGAAATAAAAATAAAAGATATACTTCTGGATTACGAAGTTGATTTAGTAAATCAATCTATCAAATTAATTTTTGATAAAAATAGCATTTCTGAAAATATGATAGACTTTAATAAAGTTAAGGATTTACTTAAGCCTTTCAATATAGAAAAAGATGCTGAATATTCAATAGTTATTAAGCCGAATTATAAGGAATTTCATAAGGAAGCATTGAAAATAATTAATAAAATCAAAAATATTACGATTTCAGGAATAAAAGGCATAGAAAGAGCAGTCACTAAGATTGAAAATGGCGAATTTGTAATAAAAACAGAGGGATCTAATCTTAAAGATGTTCTAGAGTTGGAAGAAGTAGATCCTTCACGAGTTTTTACTAACGATATAATAGAAACTTATCAAGTTCTGGGAATTGAGGCGGCCAGAAATTTAATCGTAAAAGAAGCATTGAAAACATTAGCAGCTTCAGGTTTGAAAGTAGATATAAGACACCTTTACTTAGTTGCAGATTTGATGTGTTGGGAGGGAAATGTTGTTGGAGTTACTAGATACGGAATTGTAAGTAGATCTCCATCTGTTTTAACTAGAATGGCATTTGAAATGCCAGTTAAAAATTTAGTCGATGCTTCCGTTTTTCACGAGAAGGAAGAATTTAAATATTTGTTTAATAACATAATAACTAATCAAGTAATTCCAGTAGGAACGGGTAAAGTAAGGGTAGTGGTGAAAGAAGATGGAAATAACGGAGGAAATAAAGAAGGCTCTTAAGGATAATAGACTTACCATAGGATATAGATCTACATTAAAAGCAGTACGTAAGAATCTAGTTAAAAGAGTTGTTATTGCTAAAAACGCACCCGATTGGATAAGAAAAGAAATTTCTTCAATAAAAGATATTGAATTAATTAATGTGGACGAGGATTCTGAAATGTTGGCAATAATGTGTGGTAAGCCTTTTACTGTATCGATGGTCGGGTTTTTAGAAAAGTTATGAAAGTAAAATTAGATTCTCAAGCAATTTCTTCAATGAGTGTGTTTTCTTCAGTTACTAATGTAACTCCTTTAGATACTTTTGAAGTTGATTCAAAGCGAATTTTTGTAGTAGAGGAAGGAAAAGCCCCTCTTTCCGTTGGTAAAAACGGAAGCACAGTTAAACTTTTAGAAAAATTACTTAAAAAAGAGGTTTTCGTTGTAGAAAAATCCGATGATCCTATAAAAATGTTATCTAGCGTATTTAGACCTATAATGATTTTAAATGGCTATGTATCTACAGATTCTTTTAATAATAAAAAGGTCGTAATTACCTTAGCCAAGAAAGTCAAAGCAAATACTATAAAAATAGCAGAAACTATTTTAAAGAGATATTTTAATATATCAAATCTTCAAATTGAATATGGGAAAAAAGCCTAGGGGTTTATTTGCTGGACGCGCTGTGCTAAAAAGAAAACATAAGTTTAGATTTAGCAAGAAAGGCGCTCTTCACAAATTCTTGAGAGATAAGTGGAAATTCGATCCTTTGGAAGGCGCTCCTATGGCAGAAGGAATAGTTCTTGAATTAAGACCTAATACTCCAAAGAAGCCTTCTTCAGGTAATCGACAATGTGCAGTAGTGAGCTTAAAGAAGAATAATGTTCCTATCACTGCATACATACCTTTCCCTGGAGGTAAGTCATTTATCGAAGAACACAATACAGTAGTAGTAGAAAGAATAGGTGGCGCTCAGCATGGTGCGAGAGGAGATTTACCAGGAGTAAAATTCAAAATAATTAAGGTTAATGGTGTTCCGCTGAAGGATTTAGTAAGCGGAAAGAAGCAGAAGCCGGTGAGATAAATATGGATGTCGAATGGATTAGAAATATTTTAACAACGAAGGTAGAAATTAAGGATAAATCTCTAGAGAAATACATTAATTTAGATACTCCAATTAAACTCGGAGGACTTTTTGCTAATGATTATTTTGGAAAAGAAAAAATTAATTTAATAGATAGACTAATTGGCCACCTAATGGTCCCCGGTCACAAGGGAGGCGATCATTTAAGGACTTCTTCAACCATGACGGGAAAATACAATACAGCGTTTTTACTTCTCATGAAAGCATTTGAATATATCAATTCTAAAGGAATGAATCCAATCGAAACATTAATACGAGCAATAGAGAATGCTGCACCTAGAGAAGGAATCACTTTTATGCTTGTTGCAGGTCAAAGACTTTTAAGGCAAGTTGATCTCTCTCCACTTAAAAGATTAGATTTAGTTTTAAGATGGATAGCTCAGGGAACTTATATGTTATCAGTTCAAAAGAATAAAAAAGCTTATGTCGCTTTAGCAGAAATTCTGATAGAAGCTAGTAAAAAACAACCAGGATCTTATCTAATAGATAAAAAGATGGAATTAGAGAAACAAGCAGAGGCGAGCAAGTGAATATGGAAAGAGCAGCAATACTTGTTTCAGTTGATCCAACTGCTACTGAAAAAACCTTTCATTCAATTGAAAGATTTCTTAAGAAAGAAAATGTACTTAAGTATTCTATGATGGTTTACGGAATTTATGATTATTTGTTTATAGTCGAGTGTCCTCTTCAAAAGCTTCAGGAAATTATATTAAATATAAGAAAGAATAAAAGTATTAAGCAAACAGTTACTTTAATAAGTGTATGATACCGATGCGTTGTTATTCGTGTGGTAAGCCAATTTCTCAGTTGTGGGAAGAATATGAGAAAATGATAAAAGATATGAGCCCTCAGGAAGCACTCGATAAGTTAGGATTAAGAAGATATTGTTGCAGAGCTATATTCTTAGGCACTATAGATGATGAAGAAATAATAAACTTTAAGCAATAAGGTTTTTCTTAGATATTATTGAATAATAAAGAGAGGGGCTGTGGTCTAACTTGGTATGATGCCGGACTTGGGCTCCGGTGGCTCTGGGTTCGAATCCCAGCAGCCCCAATTTACCAAATACTTATATCTTCCTTGATGTGAATATCTTTATGCTTTGTTTTATCTTTGAATATTATTTCAAATTCAGGCATAGTGGTAATAGGTATACTTCCTCTTACACTCAGAGGCGAATGCGGGTCAATCAGAATTTTAGCTTTTAGAAATTCAGTTCTTTCTCTTCCAGACCAAGTTTGGGCATAGGCTATTGCAAATCTCTGTTCGGAAGAGAACCCATTGATACTATAACTTCTTACATTTTTTCTCAAAGCTTCAAAGGCTATTCTTACTCCTCCTATATCTGCTATGTTTTCACCTGCTGTTAGCATTCCGTTTATCTTTACACTTGGGTACACTTCTACAGAGCTGTAAATTTCAACTATTTTCTTTTTTAATTTTTCAAATTTTGCATTATCTTCATCGCTCCACCAATTCTTTAGTTTTCCATTTTTATCAAATAGGCGGCCTTGGTCATCGAAACCGTGTGTTATTTCATGACCTATTACACAACCAATTCTTCCATAGTTCACAGCTTCATCCCACTTTTCACTGAAGAAAGGAGGTTGTAATATTGCAGCTGGTAAGTACATTTTATTTCTGGTTGGTTCATAATAAGCATTAACAATATGTGCTCCCATGTCCCAAAGTCTATCATCTACGTTTTTTCCAACTTTTTCCAGGTCTTGCAAAAACTTATAATTAACAATACTGAATATATTATCTAAAGGGTGCTTGTAGAGTTTTAGAGTTGTATAGTCTCTTATCGCTTTTGGATAACCTATTTCAAAGCCAAGTTCATCTAGCTTTTCTATAGCTTTAGATTTAGTTTTTTCACTCATCCATTTCAATCGGCTTATTCTTTCTTTAAATGCGTTTTTTATATTAAATACCATTTTCTCAATCTCTTTCGATTTGCTTATAGAAAAGTATCTTTTTGCATAAGCGATTCCTAAAGCATCACCCATAAGGCTGTTTACATAATCTAATCCTCTTAAAGCCCTTGCTTTCATTCTTTTTTGTCCCGATAATACTTTGCCATATAATTGAAACACTGTTCTTGCTGCTTCCTGATGTAATGCTGAAGAATATGAAAGTAATAATCTTGTTATTGCATATCTCTTAAGCGTATCTAAACTTTCACTTTCTAGTATTTGGTTAATTCCTCTTAAAAACTCAGGTTGTCCAACAATGATGTTTGAAGAATATTCCTTTATATATCCTATGTAGATATTCCTATATTTTCTTAATATACTGGCTAGGCTTAACGGATTATAATTTTTGTATACATCTCTAAGCTCTTCAGATGTCCTGCTAAATTTAGCTATATTTATTTCAAGTTTTATTAGTTTGTTTAGTTCTTCATTAGTAAGGCTCTCTTTAAAATACAAGAAATTTATCTTTTGTATTGTATACTTTAACGCATCTATCAACGCAGAATACTTACTCTCTAAATATTGTTTCTTATCTAAAAGATTCAAGCCGTCTTGGTTTACATATAAAGCATAAGTTTTAGGCGACTTCAAATCAGCTTCTATCCTTATGTCTAACATTATATCCTTGCCAGTTCTGCTAAGCTCTCCTAATACGCTAATTAACTCAATTCTATCTTTTACTTCTACTATTTTGTTTATTATTCGAGCTATAGGCTTAAACTTTTCTTTTTCTATCAGGTTTAAATTCATATAAGATGCATAGAGTTTGCTTAGCTTCCTTTCTATTTCGTCTTTGGGTTGCATTAATATTTTTATTAATTGTCGATTCACCTTCTTTTTTAATAATATAAATTGATCTATTTCAGGCAAATCCGCCGGTATTTTCAACCTAGGTATTAGCTTACCATTTGCATAATTGTAAAAATCGTCTAAAGGATCTATACTATCTTCAACCCATTTAGCAATCGGATCCATATATATAATATATAGCTACTCCTTAGTTTGATTTTAATTTAAATTATTAATTTTGTTTGGCATTATGAAAAGTGAAAAGCATTAGTTATTTGGTTTAAGGAAGTAAAGATAGTTAACTAATAGTAGAGGACAAGTATGCTAATTTAGGCAAAATATACGATTCTGTTAATGTTTTTCATTTCTAACGATCTTTACACTGATTCACCTAGATGCAAGAAGTTTATAGAAGAAAAGAAGTTAGGAAATAAGGTGTTAAGAATGTTAAAGAAATTGGATAAAAAAGCTCTAAACAGCTAGAAGAAGCCTCAAAAACTATAAAAATATAATAGTTAACTCAAAGTGATCGAAAGAATTTGAGAAAGTAATATCAGATAATTATGATAAGATCATGACTTAAAGAGGTTGACTTTTTGTAGCAGCTAGATCTTTAGACATAGCTGGTGACACAGAAATAATGAGAGAAGAGTTTGTATGGGATTAAATAGTTGAACATCAATTAAAAGTAGTAGAAGTAAGATGAGACGAAATGATGGATAAACTTTCCAACTACTTAGTAAGGATCTATAAAGCTTTTAAACGACGGTCTGTAATATTGAGATTCAGTGATTTCAAAGAAAATAAATATACTAACTTAAAGGAGTAGAAAAATACGGATCTAGAAGAATACTACCAACTTTTAGGACGGTAGGCTCTTTGAGGTACTATAATGAAAAATAAGCTCATGAATTTATATTAGAATTTATAGCTTTAAAAAGAGAAGATAAGATTTTGGATTTACAAATCTTTGAGTGATGATTCAATTCACAAGAATGGCATATGAGCTTTGCAAAGTAATCGAAATAAAGGGGTCAGAAGGTCTTCAGAGAAACAAAGAATTCAAAGTGTTTTAATGGGAGAAATATAAGTAATATACTTGTGCTAACAATTAGTATCTATATGAATTATTTAATAAGATCAAACGATCTTACCATAGTTTTGTTGTTGGTAGACAGAAACACTATACTTACGAGTTCGAGATAAGATTAAAGTTACTTGGCCGCGGAGCATGCCATAAAATTATTAATAGATACGTAAAAAAGTTTCTATATGTTATCCAGTGCCTTCTGATTATGACGATATATTGGAATTTTTAGTGAGAGTCGTAATAGATAGGGTATCAGTGAATCCAAGTGGATTGAATCATGTAATAGAATTAGTCGATCAGGCATAAAGAAGATTTATACTAGACTCTTTACTAGACGGAGTGGTAAGGAATAAAGATCAGCTATATAAAGGCTTTATTACTCTATGTACTTCAATTAAGGAAAGCATAAGGTTTCAACTTCTAAATCATTTGCTTTAAATGGGAGTTATTTGAGCAAATTATTTATTTTTGCTCCTTCTTGTTTTCTTAAGATCCTTATTTTTCAATTTTATTCGTATACGTTACTCATGATCTAATTATTTACTTTTAACTCTTTCTTTTCAGTCTCGTTCTTTTACTATTAAACTTTTCAATTGAGAATTAATATGTTAATTTAATTAATATTATAATCTAATGACCGCGGTAGGTTAATGGTAGACCACTAGGCTGTGGCCCTGGGAGTGTGGGTTCGATTCCCGCCCGCGGTCCTTTAATGTGGAAGTAAAAATAATATTAATATGGAAATAAAAATAATTGCGACTTTAGGACCCAATTCGAAAAGTGAGAGTGTTATTTCTAAACTTGTAAAAAATGGAGTTGATATAATTAGAATAAATACCTCTCATATTAAAGATGAAGACGAATTAAGGGATTATTTTAGCAAAATAAGGAAAATTAGTGACTCTGTATCTATCTTATTAGATTTACCTGGACCGAAACTTAGGACTCAAAATACAGAACCTATTCCTATTGAAAAAGGAAAGGTTTACAAAATTGGAGAAAATGGAGATATAAAAGCAGAATGGGAACCGTTAAAAGGGTTAAAAAAAGATAAAATATTAAAAATCTCGGATGGAAAATTGCAATTTAAATGTTTAGAAGTCGGTAATCACTTTGCAATTATAAAAGCGCTTAATTCTGGAGTAATTTTGGAAAAACAAAGTATTAACTATTCAGGTATAACGTATAAAAAAGGACTTACAGATCTTGATTTAAAGTTTGCAAAGTTAGCTATAAAGTACAATGCAGATATAATAGCCATGTCTTTTGTTAGGAGTAAAGACGAAATTTTAGAATTAAGAAGAATAGTTGGTGAAATACCAATAATTGCAAAAATTGAAGAAGAAGAGGGCTTAAAAAACATTGAGGAAATATGTGATGCAAGCGACGGAATTATGGTTGCAAGGGGGGATTTAGCCTTGAATATAAAAGACATGTTTACTTTACCTAGCATCCAAAAGAAGTTGATTAGAGTTGCTAAAGAAAAAAGGAAAGCTGCAATAGTTGCTACACAATTATTGTCTTCTATGGTAAATAATCCCTATCCTTTGAGAGCAGAGATTCTTGACGTGTCTAACGCGATTTATGAAGGCGCGGATGCACTTATGCTTTCAGAAGAAACAGCCATAGGTAAATATCCTGTTGAATCTGTTAAGACTTTAAAAAGAATAATTAATGACTACAATGATGAAACTCTTTTTGTTGAGCCTAAAGATCTAAACGATAAAATAGCAAAAGCAGCGCTAGATATCGCTCAAAGTGAAAGTATAAATTATCTTATAGCTATAACACGTACGGGTTCTACTGCAATAAGATTATCTATTTTTGGAAATAAAAATATATTCGCGTTGGTGGATAATTCCTATATTTATAATAGATTGAAACTCTATAGAAATATAATTCCTATTTTGAAAAAAAGTAAGGATCAAATTAAAGAAATTTTAAAAAGTAAAAAGATTAAGAAGACTATAATAGTAGGGTCTGAAAAAGAAGGTGGGACTACTACTTATATTAAACTAGAGTATTTATAAAAAGTTTCTACTTGCAATACATTTCCAACCTACTGGAATTTTTGCATTCAAAATCTTATTTTTTACTGATTCGATTAAATCTTTATCAAAGTAATTAAGTTTAGTATATATTTCAGATTCCTCTATTAAATTATGTTGGTATAGTAATCTTTTCAGTCCTTCCGCTCTTTTTATAACTAAATCAATAGAGTTATGTTTTAAGTAATAATATATTTTTTCTAACAGTGTAAGCGCTGCAAAGTGCTCCATTTCCAAACCTCTTATTTTTAATTCTTCATTTTTTATTAAAGGAAATATTATTTCCTCCTCCTTGTAAATATGAAGTAGTAATTTATCTTTTATATTATCTAGGTTACTTGTAGAGGGATTTTCCAAAAATTTGCTTATATCTATATCCAACTCTTTATGTTCTTTTAAAAGAATATCCGTTATCATTAAATAATATGGTAAAATCAATTTTAAACGCCGAAAAATTCACTTTGTTTAAGACTATTATATATACAATTTTCTAAAATAAATTATCTTCAAAAATATTTAAATGACTAATAATAATTAAATAATCTGGAACATGAGACATTCACCTAGGGCAGGAAGTTTGCAATTTTGGCCTATAAGGAAGAGTAAGAGGCCGTTTCATACTTTCCGTAAAATCAAAGCTCTTGAAGGAGTGGGTTACTTTGCTGCATATAAAGTAGGGATGGCCTCTGCACTTTATGTAGATACTTATAAGAATTCACCTACATTTAAGCAAGAAATAGTAGAACCGGTAACTGTATTGGAAGCTCCTCCTTTAAGGGTTATAGGTTTAAGGCTTTACAAAGATAAGAGGGTAGTTACTGATATATGGTCAGTAGAAGAAGAATTAAAAAAATATATTAGTAGAAAAATTAAAGTTAAAAATAGTTCTAAGTCATTAGAAGAATTCACCAACAAATTCGATAATTTGCGATTAATAGTGTGTACTCAGCCCTGGTTAATAAAATTAAAGAAGACGCCGGAAATATTTGAGATTGAAGTTGGAGAAACTTTAGAGAAAAAGATAGATTATGCAAAATCTATTTTAGGTAAGGAAATAAATGTAAGAGATGTGTTTAAGGCAGGAGATTTCGTAGACGTAGCTAGTGTTACGAAGGGCAAAGGATTTTCAGGAGCGGTTAGAAGATATGGTATTAGGCTATTTCCATGGAAGGCTGAAAAAGTTAGAAGAAGGCCTGGAGCTTTTGGTACGGAAGGAATGAGTAAAACTATTTTCTCGATACCACAGCACGGAAGATTAGGCTTTAACTCAAGAACAGAATATAATAAGTTAATATTAGGTATCGTAGATAATTTAAACAAAGAATTTCTAAGATATGGTAAAACACTTACTACTTCTATTATAATTAAAGGCTCAGTGCCAGGTCCTACTAAAAGGCTTGTTTTGTTAAGAAAGGCAATTAGGCAAAAAATATATCTATCTGAACCGCCTAGAATTGTTAAAATAGAATAAGTATGGAGGGAGTAATTTTTGATAAGAATGGTAATTCGATTGGAAAAATGAAAGTACCTGATATTCTTACAGAGTGTAAAATTAATGAAACGACAATAAAGAAAGCATTTTTAGCAGATCTGAGTAAAACCTTTCAAATTCATTATCCCGATCCTTTAGCAGGAACTAAAAAGTCAGTTTTTTGGACCAAGAGAAGAAGAAGGTGGAAAACTGTTTATAGAGGAGATACTTCTAGAACCCCTGCAAAATCCACATGGCATTCTGGTAACTTCTGGATAAGAATTGGAGCATTCGCTCCGCAAACAGTTGGAGGAAGAGAAGCTCATCCACCTACTCCGAATAAAATTATTGAAAAGAAAATAAATAAAAAAGAGAAGAAAAAAGCTATTTTGATGTGTTTATCAGCGTCATTGAATAAAGAGCTTGTTTCTAAGTATCATAAAATAAAAGATTTAAATTTGCCAATAATTCTTGATGATAGCATTAAAGAAATTTCAAAAACTCAAGAGATGAAGGAATTATTAGAGAAGATAGGCTTAAAAGAAGAATTAGAAAGAATAAATCAGGTAAAAATATCAAGCACGAAGGGCAAATATAGAGGAAGGAAGTATAAGAAGAAAGCTCCTCTTATCCTAATTACGCTGGATAACAGTTCGACGTTGAAGAAAGTAGCTAAGAATTTGAATGTTAAGGTAGTTGCGGGGGGTCATTTATCCTTATTAGATTTAACACATGCAGGATCTCCAGGAAGATTAATATTGTGGACTAAAAGTGCTTTGGAAAACTTGCCAATATGGATGAAGTGAAGCAAATAATAATATCTGCTATAAGTAGCGAAAAAGCTATTTCGCTTATTCAGAAGAATAACTCATTAACATTCATAGTAGATGGAAAAGCTAATAAGATAGAAATTAGAAAAGAGATCGAAAGGTTATTTAACGTAAAGGTAGAAAAAGTAAATACTATGTGGCGTAATAATAGAAAAATAGCCATAGTTAAATTAAAGAAAGAGAGTAATGCAACAGATTTAGCTTCAAAGTTAGGAATATTATGATCATAGGTAAAGAAGTAGAAATTTTAGATCTAGAAAACAAGCCATATATTAAAGGAAAAGTAATAATGGAGACTAAAAACTTGCTAGTTTTACTTACAAATAAAGGGATTAAAAAAATAATTAAGCAAAATAAGAAAATAGTTATCTATATAAATAATGAAAAGAAAATTAAGATAATTGGTGATAAAATTTCAAAAAGACCTTGGGAATATGCAATCTGAATGTAACGATAAGAATTGCCCGTTGCACGGGAAACTTAGCGTGAGAAAGAGAGAATTTGCTGGAACTGTTGTTTCTGCAAAGGCTACAAAAACAGTAGTAGTGCAGTGGATTAAGGCGAAGAAATTATCTAAATATAATATATATATGAAAGAAAGGAAGCGTGTTTTAGCGCATAATCCTCCATGTATTAATGCTAAAGAGGGTGACGAAGTTGTTATAAAGGAATGTAGACCTATTAGCAAGTGGAAAAAGTTTGTGATAACAAAGGTGATTAAGCATGGGAACAGGGCGTAAAGGTAGTGGTATAGCTCCTCTTGGAGCAAGAGTTCCTAAAGCCATAAATTTCTCATCCGAGATAGTGGTAGCAGATAATTCTGGAGCTCAGATAGCTCGAGTTATTTCAGTTAGAGGTTATCATGGCGTAAAGGGTCGACAACCGAGATGTGGAATAGGAGATATAGTTAAGATAGTTGTGAAAAAGGGTAGCCCCGATACAAAAAGCAAAGTTTACGATGCTGTTATAGTTAGACAAAAGAAAGCTTTCAGAAGGGCCAACGGCATGCACGTTATGTTTGAGGATAATGCTTGTGTAATAATTAAAGATCTTAAAAAGTTTGAACCTCTAGGTACTATAATAAAAGGACCAATACCAAAAGAAGTGGCTAACAGGTTCCAAAATATAGGCAGAATCGCATCTGTAATTATATGAAAAAAAAGTGGAGTTCGAAGTGGAAGAGCAGCAAAAGCCCGCGTAAACAAAGAAATTATATTAGATACGCACCTCTTCATGTTAAAAGGAAACTTATAGTAGGTCATTTATCTAAAGAGTTAAGAGAAAAGTACAAAACAAGGTCGATAGTTATAAGAAAAGGAGATAAGGTAAAGGTAATGAGAGGAAAGTACAAAGGCACGGAAGGAAAAGTGGAGAAAATATTTACTAAATCATTAAGGGTTGGTTTAGATTCCTTAAAAATAACGAATAAAAGAGGACAAAAAGTTTATATTAAGCTTCGCCCTTCTGCTTTGCTTGTTACTGAATTAGATTTAAGTGATAAATATAGATTAGAAAAACTTAATAGATTAATTGAGCTTAAATCTAAAGCGAAGCAATCAACATCAACATCATAGTTATGGCATCTCACGGTGAAAGTAAGAGTCTGAAAAGAAGTGAAGCAAGTAAGCTTTTAAGAGCACCTAGGAAACTCTTCAAATATATAAGTAAACCATTGCCAGGACCTCACAGAAAAAGTGAATCTATAACGTTGCTTTCCTTTTTGAGGGATGTGCTAAGAATTGCGGAAAATGCGAGAGAGGTCAAATATTTGCTAAATACTCACGTAGTTAAAGTTAATGGTAAAATAATGAAAGAACCGAAAGCAAACATAGGTTTTTCAGATATAGTAGAAATAAATAAAGATATATATTTAGTTTGGCTAGATTCGTTTGGTAAGTTTATTGCTAAAAAGATAGATTTTCCTCTTAAATTCGAAAAAATTGTTAGAATAGACAAGTATAAAGGTGGATTTAATGTTTATAGAATGCACGATGGATTTAATTTAGTAGATAAACTTAATTCTATAAATGCTAAAGTTAACGATACTTTAGTAATAAATAAGGCAGATAAAAAAATTCAAAAAATAATTCCATTTTCCGTAGGTAAGAAAGTTATAGTTTTTAGAGGTAAAAAGTTAGGTATTCAGGGCGAACTTATTAGTGTAGGGAAGGAGTGTAAAATAAAGACGGAAAACGAAATTATAAATGCATTATCAGAAAATTGCTTGGTGTATGAATGAGAATCCGAATAGAGAGATATTGATAGATAAATTAGTTTTGAATATAGGAGTAGGAACTGATGAAGAGAAAATGGAAAAGGCAAAATTGTTATTAAGCAGACTAACTAATGCAAAGGTAGTAGAAACTGAAGCAAAGAAAAGAATAGAGGAGTGGAAGGTGAGAAAAGGTTTGAAAATAGGAGTAGCTGTTACACTTAGAAAAGAAAAGGCTATTGAAATGTTTCGTAGAATATTAAAAGCAGTTGATAATAAGGTGAAGAGCAAGAGTATTGGTAACGGTACTGTTTCTATAGGAATTCCTGAATACATATACATTGAAGGTGCCCAATATGACCCTAAAATAGGAATAATGGGATTAAGCGCACATTTAAAACTAAAAAGAAGAGGATTCAGAGTTCAGTACAAGAAAAGGGGAAGGAGCAAAATAGGGAAGCATCATTTGATATCAAAAGAAGAAACAATTGAATATTTAAAAAATAAATTTAATATTAAAATAGAATAATATGGCAGAGTTAGCTTACGAAAGAATAGCAAAAACGCTTGTAAATCACCCACAAAAATATAAACGTTTCGTTAAATTTAGTTTTCCAAAGAAAAGGCCTTACGGTTGGGGCAACAAAATTTGCGAAAGATGTGGAAGAAGAGGTTCACACATAAACGTTCATGGATTGAATTATTGCAGAGAATGCTTTAGAGAAATATACGCAGAATTAGGATTTAAAAAATACGGTAAAGAAATATGATAAGTAATCAATTAAACGCACTTACTTTAGCTAGATTGTCCGCAAATAATACTGCAATACTTACTCCTATATCTAAACTTCTTATAGGAGTTCTCAATGTCTTGCAAAAGAATGAATATATTAATAGATATGAAATAATAAACGATTTAAGAGGAGGGTTTATAAAAGTAGAAATAGGAGAAAAATTCAACGAGTGCAGAGAAATAAGGCCTCACTACTTCGTCAAAAATAAAGATATAATAAAATATGAAAAAAGATACTTGCCTGCTTACAATTACGGAATACTTATAATATCTACAAGCAAAGGACTGATTACTCATAGAGAAGCGCTTGAGAAAGGATATGGGGGAGCACTCATTGCTTACGCATATTAATTATGACTACTAAATTTAAAGTTAAAGTACCAGAAAGCGTGAGCATCGAAATAAAAGAAAGTGAAGTGATAGTTAGAGGCGATAAAGGAGAACTAAAAGTAAATTTTGATAAAAATATTATTAAAATTGAAAAAGCAGAAGATACAATCATTGTTAGCTGTGAAAAGAATATTGATGCTCAAAAAGAGCAAGCAGGAACTGTTGCGGCATTAATAAGAAATGCTATTATCGGTGTTTCTCAAGGATACTACGCTGAATTGGCACTCGTTTATGAGCACTTTCCTGCTTCTATAAAAGTCCAAGATAATAAAATTATAGTAGAGAACTTTATAGGAAGTAGAGACAAAATAGTAATACCTTTTGAAAAAGAAAAAGTGAACGTTAAGGTTAGCGGAACAAAAATAACGATTGAAGGAATAGACAAATATGAAGTAGGTCAAACAGCTGCAAATATAGAACAAAAGGTAAGACCAAAAGGAAAAGATAGAAGAATATTTAGAGATGGAATATATATTATAAAGAAACCATGAGTAAGGATTTTAAACGAAGAGATAGTAGCAAACTAAAGAGGCTTGGTGATAAATGGAGAAGACCTAAGTCTAGAAGAAATTGGACGAGAGTCAAAGCTAGAGGAAGACCTAGAATCGTAGAAAAAGGATATAGAACTCCAAAGTCTTCGCGTGGTAGGATAGATGGAAAACTTCCTGTATTGATTCATTCTATTAATGAGCTAGAAAAGATTAATTCTCAGGATAATATAGTTATAATCGGTGGAGATGTAGGGGCTAAAAAAAGAAAATTGATAGTTGAGGAATGTAATAAAAGAGGGATAAAAGTATACAATCTATGAAACTTACGGTGCAAAAAAAGATAATTAGCAGAATGATGGGAGTAGGAAAGGATAGGATTTGGTTTGATCCTTCTAAATTAAAGGAAATTAAGAGTGAAATAACTCGAGAAGGACTAAGAAAATTAATCGAATCTGGAGCTATAAAAATAAAACCTATAAAAGGTCAAACACATAGGACTCATGAGCACAAAAGTACTCCTGGAAATAAGCGCGGTAAAAAAACTGCTCGTATCTCTGTTACTTGGAAAGAAAAAATCCGTGCTCAAAGAAGAAAGCTAAAAGAATTAAAGAAAAGTGGAAAAATAGATAATAAAACATTTAAGGAATTTTACAGAAAGGCAAAGTCAGGATCATTTAGAAGCGTAAACCATATGCTTTCTATATTGCAGCCTTTGATCAAAAAGTAGATTTAGTTATAAGCTAAATTTATTTATCAATAGAAGAGTAAAATTGGGCTATACCTTTATGAAAAATTATACGTTCGTTTTATCTCTTATTTTAATAGCTCTTACTTTTTCTGTAGTTAAAGCTCAATGTATTTCTATAAATCAGCTTATTTCCGCTTACGGTTTTAATAGCATCTATAATTTTACAAATGGAAGCGGTACTTCTATAACTATTGTAGACGCGTACGGATTAAATAAGAGCGTTTTTTCTCTTAATTCCTTTTTTAAAGAAAATAATATAAGTCAATTAACGAATTCTACTATAAGCGTTTTTTATCCATTTGGCTTACCTACATCTTTCAATGCGAGTTGGGCAGCTGAAACTGCTATAGATATAGAAATTGCTCACTCTCTAGCACCAGGTGCTCACATAAATCTAGTTATAGCCCCCAATGCAAGTTATTATCTTTATCAAGCTCTAAATTGGAGTATATATAATCTCAATACAAGAATTATTTCTATAAGCTGGGGCTCTCCAGAGAGTGGTTATTCTGCTTACGATTTGAATTATTTAAATTCTATTTTAAGAAATGCTTATGAAAAAGGTATTAGTATTATAGTCGGTTCTGGAGATTCCGGAGCATACGTTAATAATGTTCTTACTGTAAATTTTCCAGCAGGTAGTCAATATGTTTTAAGCGTTGGAGGGACGAAGCTTATAGAGCAAAACGGTATCTATGAGAGTGAAGTTGGTTGGAATGGGAGCGGAGGAGGAATTTCTCAATTAAAGGCACTAAGTTTCGAGCCAAATTATAATGGCAATGTAACAGTTCCGGATGTATCATTTAATGCTGGAACTAGTGTATGTCTTTTTAATGGAATTTCTAGTGGAGCATATATTGGAACAAGCCTTGCTGCTCCAGCCTGGGCAGCACTTACATCTTTATTATATAGCTATAATCCTAATCTTCCTCCTATTCTTCATTTAGTTTTTTTATTATATCGCAATTTTGGTTATGAAGCATTTCACCCTATATATAGCGGGTGTAATAATTATTATTGTGCAAACGGATCGTATAATTTAGTAACTGGGATAGGCTCTCCAAAATTACCACAATTCTTTTATTTTGCAGTAAAACACAACGTTTCAATCAATCTTTTAGCTCCTGGATTTACATTTGAAATAAATGGCGTAAATTATTCTTCTCCTAATTCTTTAAACTTTAATTATTATTCTAATTTAACAGTAAAGGTATTTTCCTTTAATAAGTCAGGAATAGAGTATATTCCTCAAGGAGTTATAATTAATGGGAAAATTTATCCGATTGAATTCAATTTAATTGCAAATCAATCTTATAATATTTCTGTGGAATATACCGTAAAATATAGAGTTGAAATTTTAAACTATAGACCGGGTTATAACTTTACTATTTATCTTTCTCCTGGTAATTATAACATTTCGATAGGAAATTACTTGCTATATTATAATAATTCATTCCATCAAAGCCAAATTTATTTAGAATTTAATAATTCTTTAAGAAATGTAAAAGCATTTTATAATCCTATTTCAAATTTAGTTTTCTCACTTTCTTCTCCTGTTAATTTTTCAATAGAATGGAATCTTTCCAATACTTCTTTAATAACTTCTAACTTCAATTGTATATCAATATATTATAAAGGCGAAACTTTTAACATAACAAATAATTCTTTATTTATTCATTCTTATCCTTTGTATGTAAAGCCTTGTATTCTTTTTACAAGTAACAAAGTTTATTACTTTGATCCTTTCGTTTCCAACTCTAATTTTATTCATGTAATTTATGATTTCTCTCCTTTAACTCATCTTTCAATACTAAGCTTATCAAATAATACATTGAATGCTACTTTGTCCTTTTCTTTATACAATTATTCCTTTAATAGCTCTTCTTACGTTCCTCTTAATTCCACTCCTCTTTATGTATACTTTAAAGGATATAGGCTTAAAGTTTATTCTTATTCATTAAATAAAAATGGTTCTCTAATCTACGCTCCTATAATTAATTTACAAATCTTAGAACAAGGATTATACCCTTTTAATGTTAAATATAACGGTAAAATTTCGTTTGCAAATAAAACGATATATTTTGAAGGAAATAATAATATAAATATAAGCAACGTAATCATTCCTTACAATCTTACTATTGATCTCGCAGGTAAGATTTTTGAATTTAAGAATTATTCTTCTTCAAAAGTTTTTATAAGTATTGCACAAGAGCAATTTAATACACTTACAATTGATGTTTTTATAATCTTTATTATTTCACTTATAATAATTGCCTTCGTAAAGTATTTTGAGATAAGAAAAAAGAGAAACATGAAAAAAGCATAGAAAAAAGCTTAAAAAGGTTCACTAATAAATAAATTATGATATTCGGAAAGAAGAAAGATGAAGAAACCGCAACAAATCCATATTTTAATCCAAATGCAGTTAATTCTGCATTAAGTAACAAGGATCAACAAGCGCAAACGGAAAACACACAACAAAATACGGGAATAATTCTACCTACTCCTCTTATGCCTCCCCCTCCAACAGCTGCTCCTAAAGTTTTGGAAAGCACTGAAAAACCTTACTTTTTTGTTAAGGTTACTGAATTCAGAGAAATACTTAATAATTTAGAAGAAATATATAATCACGTACAAAATTTGAGATCAAGCACGTTAGAACTAGCAAAGGCAATCGAAGAAGAAAATGAAGCGATTAAGAAATATGTTGTAGCACAGGATAATCTTAAGAAAGCAATAGATGAAATTAAATCAATACTTTCTCAACCTTCTTAAGATTTTAAATTAATAGATTTTTAAGATTATAAGATATATGGAAGGAGAATCGCATAAAGCTAATCAGAATAATGAAATTGAAAAATTAATAATAATAGGAGGAGGTCCTGCTGCCTACACTGCTGCAATATATGGTATCCGTTCAGGTCTAAATCCGTTAATATTTGCAGGCTATGAGCATGGAGGTCAACTCCTATTAACTACTTATGTTGAAGATTTTCCTTCATATCCAAGTATACTTGGTCCAGATCTAATGAAAAAAATGGAAGATCATGTTGTGAAGTTAGGGGGAAGGATTGTTTACAAAGATGTAGAGAAAGTCGATCTCAGTTCCTATCCATTTAAAGTATCTTGTGAAGGCAAAGACTATTTCAGTTATTCTTTAATAATAGCAACTGGTGCTAAGCCTAGATGGTTAGGTCTTCCGAACGAGCAAAGGTTAATAGGTAAAGGCGTTTCTAACTGCGCTGTATGTGACGGTTTCTTCTTTAAAGGTAAAAAGGTTGCAGTGGTTGGAGGGGGAGATACTGCAATGGAAGACGCTTCATATCTAGCGAATTTAGCAAGCGAAGTGTATTTAATTCACAGAAGAGATACTTTTAGAGCAGTAGAATATAGGCAAGAAAAAGTAAAGAGTAACCCCAAAATTAAAATAATTTATAATAGCGTAGTTACTGATGTGTTAGGTAATGAAAAAGTTGAAGGCATAAAGATTAAAAATTTAATTACAGGTGAAGAAAAAGATTTAGAAGTACAAGGACTGTTTGTGGCCATCGGGCACGATCCCAATACTGCATTGTTTAAGGGTCAATTAGAAATGGACAATAATGGTTATATAATAACAACTGAATTTACAAAGACAAGTAAAGAAGGAGTTTTTGCTGCAGGCGATGTCGTAGATAAGAAATATAGACAAGCAATAGTGGCTGCAGGTTGGGGTGCAATGGCTGCTCTAGACGCAAGAGAATACCTTTCTAATAAGAAACTGAATTAAATATTTTTAGAATTTAAATTGTTTTCAAGTTTTTCTTTAATTCTTTGTAATATTTACTAAATTCTTCTGGAGGAAATTCGTTAACATATATCTTAGTGCCTAGTTCGACGCCTGCCCACGTAGATAACCTTGGGTATATTTCTACGTGGAATCTAAAGTTACTATCTTTAAGTTCGTGAAATACAAGATTGTAATCTATTTTTCCAAATATGCTTATTGTATTTTTCAATACATTTCTTAATATGCTTATAAATTCGTCTTTCATTTTTTCATCCATTTCTATGCAACTTGATATTTTTTTCTTTGAAAAAATAAGACTTTCTCCAATAAATCGGGATGCATATGGAGCTATTGCAACAAAACTATCATTTTCTTCTAAAAACGTTTCGTTCATGAGCATCTTTTCGAAAAGACTTTCATCTTTATTATAATTATCGAATTCTTCTTTTATTAAATCAGGAATAAAATAGGTAGCCATTATTTGCGTGTGTGCGTGCTGAATGCTTGCGCCTGCTTTTTCTCCTTGATTTTTGAACACAAATACATGTTTTATTCTTGGCATTTGATAAAGTTTAAGTTCCCTTTCTATTATTGCATTTAACCATTGCTTATGCGATTCAAATTCTAAGTCCTCAAAGTCAACGTTATGTTGATAAGTATCTATAATTATTTCATTTTGACCATAAGCTCCCATAACTTTATAAATACCCTTGTTTTCTTCATATATCACTGCATTTGGAAGAAGCTCAGGATATTTGTTCATTATTACTCTTAAATTCCAAGGGTTTCCTATTCTTAGTAATTCTGTAGGCGTTTTATCTTCGTTACCTCTATCAAATACGCAATTACCTTCTTTTTTAGCAGGCTTCGTGGATAAAAAATCAGATGGCCTTTTGTTTCTGTTTGGTGCAATTATTACAGTGCTATTTGTTCTAGGATCTATTCTTATCTCATTTTCCATTAATTCATATTTTTCTAAATATTATATAATTTAATTGAATATTAATTAAATGGCAAAGGATTTGAATAAAGAAAGCTTTGATCAAGCTATTTCTAAATCTAAAGTTAGTATAGTTGATTTTTGGGCAGAGTGGTGTATGCCGTGCAGAATGCTTGAACCAGTAATGGAAGAACTAGAGAAAGAACTTAAGGGAAAAATAGATTTTTACAGAGTTAACGTAGATGAAAATCCTGAGCTCGCAGCCAGATTTGGAATAGAGTCAATACCTACTCTATTTATCTTTAAAGAAGGCAAACCAGTTGATGAAATAATAGGTTTTAGACAAAAAAGAGAATTAGAATCTTTAATTTCACAATACATTTAATTAAATGCAAGGAGAGATTTTTGGAAATAGAGTAGTAGTTGATGTAAATGAAGGAAGTGAACTATTGAATAAAAATTTTGGTGTTAAGAAAGATAATAAAATTTTTCTCTTTCCTGAAGAGGCACTTTATTTAACAGAATTAGGAAAGCTAAACGTAAAATATAAAAATAAAAATTTAAATTTCAAAGAACTTTTATCTATTTTTAAAATAAAGGATCTTTGGTCTAAGTATCTAGTTTATAAGGATCTTAGATCAAATGGATATATTCCTAAAGAAGCTTTAAAGTATGGCGGAGATTTTAGAGTTTACGATAAAGATCAATCTTTAGAAAGCCATTCTAGGTGGATTTGCATTGTTATTAAAGACTACGACATTTTAAGTCCTAGGCAATTATCTGCAATAGTGAGAGTTACTCACACAGTTAGGAAAAAATTGTTAATAGCAGTTGTTGATAAGGAAGATGAGATAACTTATTATGAATTAGATTGGATTAAAATATAATAAATTTATTCAACTATAACTCCAGTTTTATCTATTTTTCTTATGTAAGGAAAGCTTTCAATAGATGCTATCCAATAAAGTGTGCTTTCTAGTTTTTTATCTGATTTTACTATAAACCTTACTCTTTGCTTAGAATTATTATCTATTAATATAGTTTTTGAAAGTTCTTGTACATTTTCCTTCGTTTTTTCATCTAATAACAAATTCAAGTTTCCTTCTTTACTGTTTAATTCTATATTGAATCTTAAAGGTACATCAAAATAATTTTCTATATATGCAAAAATATTCTTTTCTTCATTTGTCTTTACTTTTATTGACTTCTCACAAGTTAATATGATTTTATCAGAATAAAGATCTGCTAGACTTTCTATTAATTTAGCTTCCTCCTCGGAAGAAATAGAATTCTTTATTAATTTATAAATAGATTCTATGCTATATCCATTATTTATCGCATATTTTATTTCTATAGCTAATTTTTTATTTACTTTTTCTATCGCGATAGGTAGTTGCGATAAAATTTTACTTTCACTTACTTTTATCATAATTCTAATTTATTTTATTAAGATTAATATTCCTTAGGTTTTTTAAGTATCGAAGCTACTCCGGCTACATTTAAGAATTCTTCTCCGATTGGATTATCTACGCTTATAAATTGTATTTCTACGTTATGAGCTTTAGCAGTATCAAATACTTTTTCTTGAATGGATTCTTCAATACCATCTGAAATAAGTACAACACTTGCATTATCATCTTCTATTGCCTTTAACGTATTATTTTCACCTATTGCTACAAGGTGATCATTTTCTGAAATACTTTTTAAAACTCTGTCAACAAATTCTCTTTCTTTTTTAACAGGAGGTATCACATCTTTAGAATTTTCAACTAATTCTTGCAATCCATATTCGTCTGAATATTGGGTAGGTCTTACGGCAATTATTTTGTTTTTTAATTCAGTTGGTAGCTCCTCAATAAGTTTGTCTTTTATGTTACCTGGCCCTCCTACTATTATTCCATTTAATTTTTCATTGTAGAAGAAGTTTTTTGCAGCTTCTGCTACTTCCTTTATAAATCCTAAAATTAGGCCTTCTCTTTCTCTTTCGAATCTTACTGCCGATTGCCCTCCTTTCCTTGTTTTTCCAGGAACTAGGGAAGATATATTTTTCAGAGGTATTACTCTAGTATTTTCAAGTATTCCTAAAGATGCTTCTTTTGTATCTATTACAATTAATCCATACTTTTCAACTGGTTCGTAGAGTGATAAAATTGGTTCTATTAAAAATTCTTCATCACATCTGTAAGCTCTTATTTTTATTGACTTTTTAGGCTCAAAGCTCCATAGTCTAATGTCAGATTCTCCTTGCCTAGGGGAAACGTTTCCACAAAATATAACTAAACCATTTTTAGGAGTGTATTTTATCAGTTTTAATTCATTCAATATTTTTGCAAGTGCATCTATTACGTTTTTACGTGTAGTTTTATCCTTTATGTTAGAGGCAGTATGAGCTTCCTGTTCCAATTGATTTTTTATTACATCTAAATCGAAGCCAGCAGGTACATAAACTGATATTAATTCGGTATGTTTTCCTCTTATTCTAGCAAGCTCCCTTAATTGTTTTATTATTTTAAAGTCTTCACTCATATAGTCAATAAATATAATTGCGTTTTTATTATTAATAGCGGGATAGAGCAGCCAGGAGTGCTCGCCGGGCCCATAACCCGGAGGTCGGTGGTTCAAATCCACCTCCCGCTATTTTCTAACTAAAGCTATGTAAAATTCTAATGTTTATATAGGCTAACTCAATAATCTTTTTAACAGTTAGTTGATTCTTTAACTATTTTGTTAATATACTAGTATTTCTTGCTTAATGTCTTCTAATTTATACTTTGCACAAATTTATTGTATTTTAATAAAAATTTCAGTTTAATTAATTTTTTGATTATTTGATAGAATTTTGCAAACTGTATGAGCCTAAATTATGATTGTTCCATTGACTTTTTTCCCATCTACATATTTTCTTATATCCTCCACATCATTTGTTACTATTACGGATATATTGTTCTTCCTACAAATTTCTGCCGCGAGTGGATCAAATATATAGTTAGCTCCCGGATATCTTTTTTCGTTTACGAGTTTTATTAGTGCGGAAAAGCTTATCAATTTTAATAATTTTGCATCTTTGAATTTATTTGGGTCCTTATCATAAACTCCTTTTTCTTTTGAAAGGTTTACTATTATTTTTGATTTTAACGATTTAGCAGCGTAAGCTGCACATACATCAGTCGTCCATCCAGGTAAATAGCCCCCCATTACTTTAACTTTTTCATGCAGCTTTAATTTCCTAGGGTCTTCCTCTGAATATTTTACATTGTAAGCCATAGATATAATCCTTGCATTTATTCTTGTGCTTAGTATTCCTATATAATGCAGATTTTCTTCTTCGATTTTAAATTGCTTTGCAAAATTTATATATTCACGCGCAAGTACGCCACCACCCACTACTATCAAAAATTTATCTTTAATATGATTAATTAAATCAAATAGATTATCTATTTCATTTCGTTTTTCAAATAGAAATGATCCTCCTAAAGATATAACTATCGGCATCTCAATTTTATATATCTTTTGGCTTATTTAAAGTTTAACAAATTTCAATATCTCTAGAATAATCTCTACAACTATTAATAATATTATTATCCATTCTAGACTTTCATTAACTGAATTAGTTACTTTGTTTTGTATAAATGTGCTTATTGTATCTATTACTTCTAAGTTTGATGTTATGTTATATTTCCAATCCTTTAATCTAAAGCTTTCCGAGAAGAGAGAGTAAAGTTTAGCTAAATACCAATCTCCAAAGCTTGAAAATGCATTGTCTATTTTATTTAATATTTCTTGCAAATCATCGTAGAATCTTGATATTTCTTCACTTAACTTTTCGAGTCTCCTTCTATATAGCAAAATAGATAGAATTCCTTGATTCTTCTTTATTTCTTTTATAAGATTAGTGAGGAAATTATCCATTAAATCGTTATATAGCCTAAGCTCTAACAACTGAACGTTGGCTATTTCACAAACTATTATTTCTTCTTCATAATTATTTTCTCCTATTATTATCATTCCATCCCAGTCAACATAAACTACTTCGTTTTTTAAGTAAGAAAGCTTTCTTTGAAGAGAATGATCTACATACTGCTTACTTAAGTTATTCCAATTCTTTTCTTTTAACAGTAGGCCTGCTAACCATTTTCTATTCACTTTTTCCGGTAAACAATTTAAGGCAAATATCTTGTATTCTTCTTTTTCTTCGGTTAGTTTATCGTTTAAGCTAATTAGCTTATTGTTTAATTCTTTAATTATTTTTTCAATTAATTTTCCTTTTATTTCATCCTCATTTTCATTTAGAAATTCTAGTTCTTCCTCATTAGTAAAGTTTATTCTTAAGCGTATAGATATGTCTCCTATGTTGTAAAGCGCTAACTGTACTTTAACATCGTAGGTTTTGTTTTTTATATTTATTTTTTCGCTTTTAAATTTGAAGATAGTTGGCATTTCTATTATTTGTATTTCTTCAGGAATTGCTTTAGTGAATTGTACTAATTCTTCTTCCTTTTTAAGGATCTGTTTTAATACTTGTACGCTTTCATCTTTAGCAAGGCTATAAGTACTTAAAAATATCAATTCACCATCCATTTACTATATTTTAGTATCAAATAAAATATTATAGATTTTATTATAGATTTTATTAAAACTTTTAAAATGTTAGCTTTAAACTCATTATTTTTTGCTCTTTGGTATAGAATTTCTTAAATTTTACAGTAAGTTATTAACTGTATACACAAAATAAATTTATGCGCCAATAGTCTAATGGCAGGACGTCGGCTTCCCAAGCCGAAAATTCGGGTTCAAATCCCGATTGGCGCATAAGTTCTAAAGCTTTAATTTAATTAACAGGATGTCTATATAGTATGAAAATAAGGATTGCCGGCACTTTGACTTTATTAGTTAAGCCAAAAGAAGAAGCAGAGAAAGCAATAAGAGAGGTTATGTCTTCTTTAATTAAGAATGCCAAAGATTATAAAATTGATAATGTGAAGTACGCAGAACCAGCTCCATTAAAGGATGATTTTTATTCAATATACTCTAATTTTGAAGTAGAAGGAGAGGTAGAGAAGGTATTCGGAGCAGTAATGGATTATGGAATTGAAAATATAGAAGTTCTCTCTCCTAATGAAGTAGTTCTTAAGGCGAGTGAGATTCAAAGCATTTTAAACGATATTTCAGGAGTTGTGAATGCGCTGGATGCAAAGATTAAATATTATTCCGCACAATTTGAATTGTTGAAGAGGGAATATGGAAACAGAAATACTTCCAATAAATGAAATTAAGAAGGGCGAAGCAATAGTTCTTGATGGTAGAGTTTGTAAAGTTACTGATATAGCAGTAAGCGCTCCTGGAAAGCATGGACATGCAAAAGTCAGGGTAGAGGCAGTAGGTATAATTGATGGAAAGAAAAGATCTATTGTTTTTTCAGCGGAAGATAGAATAGAAGTGCCTAAAATCGTTAAGCGTTCAGCCCAAGTTTTATCAATAAATAATAACAAAGCGCAATTGATGGATTTAGAATCGTATGAAACAATTGAGGCTGAAATACCAGAAGAACTCATAGGAAAAATAAAGGAGGGCGATGAAGTTTCTTATTCTCAAATAGAGAATATTTACCTTATAAGAAGTCTTAAGTGAGCCATAATAAGTATCTAGAACTATTTCAAATAAACTAGATAATTTAAATATAGGTTAATAAGTTTCGGGGTTTTAGTAGGTTTAAGAAGTAAATCGTTTTTAAGTATTTTTAATAAGCAAAATTTTACGTTTCAAACATAGCCAATTACTTTTAAAGAGTAACTTACTTTGCATTAAATGTTCCCTTACTACTTTAAATTCTGATTATTACAATATAATTAGTGCTGAAAAAGCACGAGGTAAAGTATGGCAAAGAAAAAGAAGGATGAGGGGAAGGAGGGACAAGACCAACAAAAGCAAGGGCAATAAGCCCTAAAATAAAAATTTAAATTTAGTTTGATTTTTTGTTTTTTATTTTAAAAGCTTTTTAACAGTGATTATATAGATTATATGGCAAAGATAGGTCCTGTGTCTTTTAAGTATATTTTACATATCGAATTTAGTGTAGGTGCTGTTGTAGATAAACCTGATGTAATAGGCGCAATATTTGGTCAAACAGAAGGAATTCTAGGCGAAAGCCTGGATTTAAGAGAAGCCCAAAGAAATGGTAGGATAGGCAGGATAGAGGTTGATTTACATACATCTGAAGGGAAAACATTTGGAGAAATCCTAGTTCCAACTTCATTGGATCTTGCCGAAACGGCTCTTATTGGTAGTACTATTGAAACAGTTGATAGAATCGGTCCTGCAAAAGCAGTACTAAAAGTAACTAGAATAGAAGATGTTAGAGCATCAAAAAGAGAGTTTATTTTGAAAAGAGCTGAGGAGTTGCTAGAAGCAGCTTTGAAAGAAAATAGTGTAGATAGCGCAGAACTAGTGAATAAAATTTATAGCTTAGTCAGGGAAAAAGAGCTTATAGAATATGGGCCAGAAAAGTTACCTGCAGGTCCTGAAATTGAAAGTAGTGACGAAATAATAATCGTGGAAGGAAGAGCCGACGTTTTAAATCTTTTAAGATATGGTTTTCTTAACGTAATTGCACTCAATGGTACATCTATTCCTAAAAGCGTTATAGAATTAAGTAAGAAGAAAACCACTACTTTGTTAGTAGATGGAGATAGAGGTGGAGACATTATAATAACGTCGTTCTTGCAGCAAGGAGGTCATGCAGATTATATAGCAAAAGCACCTCAAGGCATGGAAGTAGAAGAGCTAACTAAAAAGGAAATAAATATGGCACTTAGATCTAGAATTCCCGTAGAAGATTTTTTGGAATCAAAAGATATAAGTGTAGAATCAACAAAGAAAGAATTTCCTCCGGAAATAAAGGATAAAGTTCTACATTATTTGCAAGATATAAGAGGATCCAATGGATCTATTCTTTTCAATAAAGACTTTAGTATAATTGGAAAGATTCCTTGCTCTCAGTTAATAGAAGCATTATCTAATATTCAAGACGTTTATATGGTAATTTCAGATTGTATTATTAATGACGAAGTTGTAAAAGCGGCAGAGGAAAGTGGAGTTAAATATTTGATAGGTAGGAAAGCTCTATCTTCTTCACCAAATATTTATGTAGGGTCATTCGAATAAGCCAACTTCTTTTAAAATTTTTTCAACAGGTTCGGTTTTTATTTCTTTAAAAAATGCATTAAGGTTGTTTATGTCTTTTATCAAGTAATCTTTCGTAGAAGGTGTTATTTTTACAGACTGGGAAAAATCTATTATGTAAGGTTCATCTTCAAAATACATAATATTATAAGCGCTTAGATCTCCATGCGTATAACCCGCTTTCGCCATCTTCTTTATCGAATCTAAAAGTATAGAATATACTCTTTCTTTATCGAAATCGTTTATTTCGTTTAAGAGTGGAGCTGGGATGCCATTGTAGCCTAAAAATTTCATCACAATTATATTTCTATATTGCCTGTAGGGTTTTGGTACCTTTATTCCTAAATTATAACTTTTTAATAAATACTTATATTCATACGAAGTCCAAACATTTATAATAGATAAATTATTAACTACTTTTTTTCTTCTTATCCTCATGTATTGAGGGATTTTTTTAAACGGATTTATGGAATATCTATGAATCTTAACAGCACATTCTAAATTATCAAGACTCCTAGTATAGAATACAAGCGCTTCTTTTCCGCTACCGAATGGCCCCTTTAATTCGCTTACAAGGCCATCTCCTTCCAATTTTCTTAAATTTAATGCAGTGTTGTTATCGAAAAGACCATTGTAAAAATCTTTAGATATAAAACCTATGCTCATGAAAATAAATGATTTAATGCATTAATTAAGTTCTTTTTTTCTTCGCAATCTACCATTGCGTGTTCTACTACATCTGCTATTGTATTTACTTTTATAATTTTTATGTCATCATTTCTTAAGACTACATCTTCTTCGTTAGCTGCAGGTATTATTACTGCTTTTAAGCCCGCCTCGGCAGCCGCCCTTACCTTTGCGCTAACTCCTCCTACAGGCAACACTTCTCCATGAATAGAAAGAGATCCAGTCATTGCTATATCTTGTTTAACCGGTATATTTAGCAATGCAGATAGTATTGCTATTGCTACACTAATACTTGCGCTATCTCCTTCTACTCCCATTGTGGCTTGAACAAATTGTATGTGTATATCAAAATCGGAAATAGGCTTTTTAGCTACTGCCTTTACTATTGCAGATACATTCTTTACAGCTTCTCTTGCTATTTTTCCTAATTGTCCTGTAGCTATTATTTCACCACTTCCTTTTCTCATGCTCTTTGTAACTAGTGCTTCTATAGGCATTACCATTCCACTGAATTCACCAGGGTTTCTGCCTAAAACTGCCAATCCATTCACTCTTCCTATTTCTTCTCCACTCGTCTTTAATAGCTGATAATCACGGAAGTCCTTTAACGCTCTATTTACACTTTGTTGCTCTAATGATTGTGCATATTCTAATGCCTCTTCTACATCTTCCGCCATTACATATTTATGATTTTTTTCTTTTGCTACATCTCCTGCCGCTCTTACTAATCCTCCTAATTCTCTAAGTCTGAGTGTTATTGCATTTTTCTTACCAGATCTATGTTTAGCTTCTCTCAATATTACTTTTGCAGCTTCTCTAGTAAAGTGAGGTATCTTACCATCTTTATTTACTTCTTGAGCAATGAAGACTGCAATTTTATCGCGGTTTTTAGGAGTATCTGGCATAGTATCTTCTATATAGACTTCATACCCATATCCTCTTATTCTTGATCTTAAAGCTGGAGATAATCTTTTTATTGTTTCAGGATTTCCTGCAGCAACAAGTATAAAATCACAAGGTACGGGTTGTGTCTTTACCATTGCTCCTGCACTCCTTTCACTTCTACCTGTTATGGCAAGTTTCTTTTCTTGCATGGCAGTTAATAGTTGTACTTGCATTTCTGGTGACAAGTTTGCTATTTCATCAATGAAAAGAACTCCTCCGTTCGCTTTATGGATTGCTCCCAATACAACCCTTTCATGAGGAGGAGTACCTAATCCACCAGATTGAAAAGGATCATGCAGTACGTCTCCCAAAAGCGCTCCTTCATGTGCACCTGTTGCATCTACAAAAGGAGCAGTTTTCGCATTAGAATTATCTAATAGGAGTTTCGGTAATAATATTTGAGTTCTTGGTCTAAGCGCCCTTGACATCCCTAAAAATATTACTAAAGTAACTATAATAGCAACTGTTATTATTGTACCAGATATTTCATTTGCTGCTTGTAATATTGGATTAGAATTTCTAAGAAAGAATGTAAATACTATTGCTGGAATTAATATAAAAATAATAAAAGTAATCATTAAATCTCTATCATTATTCATTGTTTTGCTAAGAGCCTCTGCTCTTTCTCTTTCAACAAATTTTTTTCCTTCCCCAGCAGGGAATGTTCTTATTAATGGTTCGTTTTCATCTTTAGGATTTGGTAATATTACTATGTCTTTTAGTTTTTCGGTTGGTAGTAATTCTGCCAATGCTTGGCCAAGCATGCTTTTTCCTGTTCCTGGTTCTCCAATTAAAAGAACGTTTCTCCTTTGAAGTGCAGCCTTTTTTATGAATTTAACTGCTTTATCTTGTCCTATTACTTGATCTATTAGTCTATTACTGACTTTTATTTCTTCAGTAGTATTGAATGGAATAGAAAAATCATTATTATCCATTAATTAAATTTAATTTAAATAAATTTAATTAGCTTTCGTTTCTTCTTCAACAGTTTCAATTTCGGATATTATCATTATGTCTCCTATTGCTCTTACTAGTGCCTGATTTACTATTATTCCTTTTGCATTTAGCTTCCTTTTAACGCTTTCTCCTAAAACATCAACTTTCCAAGCACTTATCTTATTTTCTTTTATTATTGCCTCTGTTACTTGCCCTACCAACATGCCATTCTCAGTATACACATTTATACCGATAGTTGAACTTACCGTCCTTAGCTTTAGAGCCATATATTTATAATTATTCTACCTTTAAAAACTAATTTATATGTATTTCTTTCCACTCTATTCTCTTCTTTTCTACTGCTTCCTTTACTAATCTTTCATTTTGATTTAGGGAAGAAGAACCAGACTTTATTTCTATGAAGTTTATTTTTACTTCTTTTCCTTCTGAAAGACCGGAAAATTGAATATAGTCAATGGGATTTCCCAAAAATCTTAAATCACTTAAATTACCTATTTCTTTATAAAGTAAAGGAAATAATTCCTCAGAAACTTTTCCTTTTATTATAGGTGATTGTTTTTTAATTATTTCTTCAGCAATCTTTCGCGCTTTTCTATTTATTTCTTCTTTCATAATTAATTTAAAAAGGAAATAGGATATCAGCGCCCCTAACAAAATTCCTAATATAAATAGCAAAATATAAAGCTCCATTTTTACTATTACAACGTAGCTTATTTAAGCGCGCTGGGTGCAGGATTCGAACCTGCGCGGGCAAGAGCCCACTGGCTCTCAGGGCCAGCGCCTTAACCGCTCGGCCAACCCAGCAATATAGTTTTAATCTTATATTAATTATTAATGCGCGTTAATAATTTTGATATAGCGAAGACGTTGGGTTCTGGCCAAACCTTTGTTTGGATGAATTTGGATGATTTATGGATAAGATTTGCAGAGCCCTTTTTAGTTCTTCAAGTTGTTAATAATGAAATTAAAATTATAAAAGGTAAAGAAAAAGATGTGATTGAAACGTTAGGTCTAAATGATAATATTGAGCTTATCAATCATGAGATTAATAAGGATGAATTTATAAGTAAAGCAATTGAATTTGGTAAAGGAATAAGAGTTGTTAAGGATGGGGTTTGGGTTTCCACGCTTTCTTTTCTTCTTTCTATTCAATCAAATATACCTTTAATCAAGAGTAGAGTATTAAAACTAGCAATAAAATTTGGAAAAAAGGTTTCTTTCTTAAACAATGAAATATTTTTAATACCTACTCCTTATCAAATAAATATACTAAAAATATCTAAAAAAGACTTTGGATTTAGGTATAAATTTATTAAGAGTGCAGTCCTTGAATTTAGGAAAAGACACCCTCAAATAAACAATATAAAGGGAGTGGGAGATAAGGTAAGAGAATGTATACTTTTATATGGTGATCATCAATTACAAAGATTTCCTATAGATATTTGGATTAAGCGTGCTATTAAAATGTTTTACCCAAAAATGTATGATAATGATGTTATAAAAATGAGAGAAAGAATGACTAAATATTTTGGAGATTACGCTGGCTATGCTCAGCTTTATCTTTATCATTATATAAGAAATCTTTAAAATATTCTATATATCTACAACGAAGTGAGCCTCGTAAAATTTGCTCTTTTTCTTTACATATATTTTATGCATAGTTACTGACTTAGCATCTACCAATTGCTGATATTTTGGTTTCAGAACATCTCCATAGCAAATAGCATTTAAATTTTTTTTATTTATTTTTACTAAAAATTTAGAAAATACGAGTCCTTTTGTATCTTTATAATATATTATCTTGTTAAGAAATTTGTACAGCAATTTGTAATAGCTATTTGCTTTTATGTTTATTTTTACTCTTTCTTTTTCTTCAATTTCGTCTGCATTTTCTATCATAAGAAAAGAAAGAGCTTCTGCAGCCCCTCTGAATAATTCATTTAAAGAAGAAGCTATTACTTTTATTGCAGCATCAGCAATATTTTCATTTTCAACAAAGTAAAATTTTCTCATCCTTTTATGTTTCCTAGTGGAAGTAGTTTTATTAGCCTTTTTGATATGTTTGCTTTTTCCATTGCTTCTGTTACAACATCAATATTTTTATAAGCGAATCCAGCTTCTTCTGCAAGTCCAGCCCACGAACTACTCCTTACATATATTCCATTTTTCATCATTTTTTCGAATAATTCTTTTCCATCTATTTGTTTTTTCGCTTTAGCTCTACTCATTGTTCTTCCACTTCCATGTACCGTAGAATAAAATGTATCTTTACTTTCTAGAGTATGAAGTACATAAGATCCTGTTTCCATACTTCCTCCTATTAAAGCTAATGAGCCTATATTAGCTTTTTTAGTTATGCTTAAGTTTTTCGGATGATTTTTAGGATAGGCTGCGGTAGCTCCCTTTCTATGCACTAATAACTTCACTTTTTTGTTGTCTAAATTTATTTCTTCTATAGTGGCTCTATTGTGAGCTATTGCAAAAACTTGCTTCATCCCTAATTTTTCCCAGTCTTGCTTGAAGATTTTTTCAAATACTTGCCTAGTTTTAGTTTGAATTATTTGATGATTAGCGAAGCTGAAATTTACAGCGCAACCCATTGCTCCGAAATATTCCTGCCCTTCCTTAGAATTAAATGGAACTGCAGCTAATTCTTTATCTCTTAGCTTAATATTGTATTTATTCATCTTTTCTAGCAGTTTTTCGATGTAATCACTAGCTATTTGATGTCCAAAGCCTCTTGAGCCAGTGTGGAACATGACGAAAACTTGTCCTTCTTCAAAGCCCAGTTCTTTTGCTGCTTTCTCATCAAATATTCCGCCTTCTGGAATGTACTGTATTTCTAAATAATGATTTCCAGATCCTATGCTTCCTAACTCATTAATCCCTCTATCTATTGCTTCTTCGGATACATTTTCTATTTTAGCATAATCAGCTATACCATGCAATTCTGTATTTTCTAAATCTTCTTTTGAGCCATATCCTTTTCTAACAGCCCACACTCCTCCTTCTTTCATCATTTCCTTAAACTCTCCCTTGCTTATTTTTATATTACTCTTTGTTCCTACGCCTACAGGTATTTCTTTAAATAACTCATCTATCAATTCCTTGATTTTCGGTCTTACTTCGCTTACTTTAAGATTAGTTTTAATTAATCTTACTGAGCAATTTATATCAAAGCCTATTCCTCCTGGAGATATTACTCCATTATCTAAATCCATTGCTGCAACTCCTCCTATAGGAAATCCATAACCGGAGTGAGCATCGGCTAATGCCACAGCATATTTTTGTATACCAGGAAGAGTTGCAACATTAGTTAATTGTTCAAACACTTCTTCATCTAAAGATTTAACTATTTCTTCAGTTGCATATATTCTTGCTGGAACAAGCATTCCTTCTTTGAAATTTTTATCTATTTCCCAAACTGTATCGGATATTTTTTTAAGTTCCATAATTTATACAATTTTTATAGCTTTCTATACAGGTAATTAAATCGGGATAATTTTTAGTTAGCTCATTATTTATGTTTTTATATTCATTTTCTAAACTTACGTTTTTACTTCCAATATAAATTTCATTAAAGTTAGACTTTCCTAAATTCTTTACAATATATATTTTATAAAACTCTTTCATATAATTTATCAATTTATCTTCCCGAGCAAGATTAGGGGGAGTTAAAGCATAATTTATTGCCAAAATTCCTCTTTTCTCTAAATGATTATAAGAATTTGACATAAATTCTCTCGAAATAAATTCTTCAGGTATGTAATCATTAGAATATGCGTCTAGTATTATTATATTATAAATTTTATCAGTTTTACTGAGTATTTTATATCCATCTCCTTTTAATATGTTAGTTCTTTTTAGCCTTTGTTTTGCTATTTTTATCATTTCTTCATTTGGTTCTATTGCATCTATCTTTGCATTATTAAAAATGTTTTCAATTTGATATGCAATAGTTCCCCCTCCTAATCCTATTATTAGTACTTGGGGCGAATCAAATAAAAGAGGCAAAGGTGTAAAATAATCCCAATAATGTTGTGTAAATAAACTATTTAGATTAAATAAAGAATATGTGTAATCATTGTATTTTATAAAAACTTCTTCACCTTCCTTTTCTATTTTTATTTTAGGTTTAAACCAGAACATTTAAAATATTTAATAAATTACGTATATTAAATTTGTGCGAGTTGTAATTTGTGGGATTGATGCAGGAACTCATGTTGGAATAGCTATACTGAATTTAAAAGGAGAGGTCTTGTTGCTAACCACATTAGAAAATCCTTCAGCGTCAGAGGTTGCTTCTTTAATTATAAAGTATGGTACCCCTTTAGTAATAGGAAGTGATGTTCCTAATTCTCTATTTGTACGAAAAGTATCATTTTTACTAAGGTGTAAACTTATAAAACCGCGCAAGCCTTTAAAAGTGAAATGGAAAGAGAAGAAAGGAGGATATTTAGCTAGAAATGATAATGAGAGAGATGCACTTTCATCAGCAATTTATGCTTTAGATAAAATCAAAAGAGTTGCAGTAAAAGCAATTAAGGAAGATTCTATTCATTATGATGAAATATTGTATCGCATAATTAAAGGAAAAAGTCCAAATGTTAAGCAGGCTCATCGAGATATTAATAAAAATAAATTTTAGGGCATTAATACATCTACTAGCGCTTCTATTTCGCTTTTTTTCAATTCAAGCTCCTTTTTAGTTTCTTTATATGCTTCTTCTCCTATCTTACCTGCAGCAAAGTTCTTTTCTAAGTCTGCTAATTCATACTCTATTTCTCTTAATTTGCTCATCAATTTTTGGCTTTGTTCACTTCTGAAAGGTATGTTTTCTATATACTCTTCTTTACTAGCTTTTCGTTGATATTTTCTAGATATATCACTATATATTTCGGATAAATCAGCTTCCAATAATTCATATGAACGCTTATCTGCAAACTGGCAATCTCCTGCTAATACTATCCTAACTTCTGCAGTACTTTCTCCGGCTTGATAAATTCCTATGATTTTAGACCACACAAATATAGGAACTACATATCTAAACAATAAAAATACTAAAAACAATATGAATGAAGCAATCGTTCCATAAATTAAGTAAGGAGAAGGATAGCTTCCCGAATTTCCATAGAATAATCCTCTTGAGTTAAGTATAGTTAAAATCAACAAAATTATTGTAATTCCTAAGAATGCTTTCCATAAAGTTGGATATGCCGCCCCTGCGCTTCTATCCTTTGCGGCTTTAATAAGAATTCTTATAGGTTTTATATTTCCTCCTCTAAAAGCTTCTTCTAATTCCGAATTCTCATCAAATTTAGTCATTTCATTTAGCAATATTTTGTAGTCTTTATCTGTTAATTCTTGTGCAATTCTAGCTCTCAATTCTTGAGGATCATCACTTTTTATATAAAGGTCGTAAAAAACGTGTTTGTTTTCTAATGTTTTAGTTTCAAATTCCTTTTCATACTGCTTTACTACAGTTATACCAAACATATTATTTATTGAAAGTTTTACAATTAAATAATAAATTCTTATCAAATATTATGGAAGAAGTCAAAATATTGCCTATAAAGTTAGAGTATAGTGGAGTGAATATTATAATAGGACAAGCGCATTTTATAAAGACAGTTGAAGATTTGTATGAGGCACTAGTTTCTGCAGGAGAAATACGCTTTGGAATTTCATTTAACGAAGCTTCTGGTGATAGATTGATAAGAAGCGATGGAAATGATGAAAAAGCAATTGAAATTTCAAAGGAAATCGCTAAAAAAATAGGTGCCGGTCACATTTTCGTAATAGTTTTATCTAAAGGTTATCCTATTAACGTAATGAAGAAAATAAAAGAAGTTGACGAAGTAGTTAATATCTACGTCGCTACTGCTAATCCTTTAACTGTAATCGTGGGAGAATATGAAGGAAATAGGGGAATTCTTGGTATTATAGACGGAAGCTCCCCGCTAGGATTTGAAGATGAGGTTAAAAAGAAAGAAAGACATGATTTTTTAAGAAAGATTGGCTATAAAAAATAGTTATGGGAAACATACGAAGAAAGAAGTTAGCTAACAAACGAAGAATTTTGCGAAAGCTTAATCATTATAAAAAACTAGCTCGAGCAATAATTCTTAAATATTACACCAAGAGAAATTCAAAGACTCGTTGATCCGTTTCAATAGCCGGGATAGTACAACGGTAGTACGCTGTGCTCATGACACAGAGATGGGGGTCCGATTCCCTCTCCCGGCAATTTCGCTAGTTTAAAATAAAAGCTCGTTGTTCTGTTAATGCATTCAGATGTGCAGAGGGAGGGATTCGAACCCCCGAACCCCTAATGGGAGCCGCTCTTGAGGCGGCCGCGTTTATCCACTTCGCTACCTCTGCACTCTAGTTATATAATTTTTATGAAAAAAATTAGTTTTACTTATTTAGATTTTCTAACAATTTCTTTATTTCTTCTAATATGCTTTCTTCTTCCTGAGAAGATATTTGCTCGTCTAGCGGTTGTTTTGAATTTTCACTTTCTGCTTGACTTGCTAATAATTCAGTTGTTCTTGCAAAAGCTTTAAATATTATTTCATTTATCGCAATCATTCTATTGACAATTTCATTTTTTCTTTCTATTATTTGAGAAAGTTCACTAAGTATTTTATTTAAATCATTAGCAGTAGAATTAATTTTGTTTAAACTATCTTCTAATTTTTTAGAAGGTATTCCTACGTAAAGTCCATGTTCCATACATAAATAAATTTTGGTTTTATTTAATACTTTAACTATAAATCATTTATGAAAGTAGTAAGGAGCAAAGTTATTTACGAAAGAATGAAAAATCCAAAGTTTTTGAAGTTATTATATTCTCAAAATATAATTAAAAATTTAGAAAGCAAGGGTAACATTGAAGAAAATACCGCTCCGGAAATATTTGTAGGAAGTTATGGTTACCCAAAGGTTTTAGTTGGACCTGTACTTTCAATAAATATAGATCCTATTTTTTCAAGTTATCCTAATAAATGGATAGGTATGAATGTTAATGATATTATTAAAATTAGGAGTAATACATTGCGTGGAGAATTTTTAAGCGATGTAAGAAATCCTAATAAAAATGTACAAGAATTGCAAATTAGTGCATTGTCATCTCGTCCTTCTCTAGTATTTTCTGATATAATAAAAATAAATAAGTTAATAAAAGCAAGTGAAGAAACTGCTATCTCTGGCCCTTCATTTAAATTATCAGCGTTAAAGGTCAAGGATAAATATACAGATTATTTTTTCGAGAAGGTTTATTATGATTTTGATTTAAATGCAAAAGATGCAGTATTATTTCTATATTCTATCGGTAAAAGTGTATATGATATTCAAAAGCTCTTAAGTATAGGTGCTTTAGGTGTTAAGAGTAAGAGAAGATTAGTTCCTACACGATGGAGTATTACTGCAATTGATGATATAATTTCCAAAGAAAATATTGAAAAAATAAAACAGAATGAATCAATTGATAAAATAAGAATTTTTTCACTTTATTCACTCTCAAACAAATGGATTATAATAATATTTCCTGGTTCTTGGGAATACGAATCAATAGAAATATTTTATCCCGGAACAACATATAATCAGAGTAAGGACTACGCATTTATTTATTCTTCTTATGAAGATTTTAACGGAAGAAAAGATTATGCAGAAATGGGAGGATGTTATTACGCAGCGCGTTTAGTAGTTTCTGAATATTTAAGAAAATTAAATAAACAAGGCAAAGTTTTGATACTAAGAGAAGTTTATGAAGACTATAAGATCCCGTTAGGAGTGTGGAATGTTAGAGAGCATGTAAATTTAGCACTTAAGCAAAATTATATTGAATTAAATAATTACAATCAAGTTCTTGAGTTTATAAAGAATAATACAATAGTTAGGATAGAAGAATGGATAAAAAATAGCTATTTGCTCAAAAAACTGCTGTTTAATAAAAGTTTATTAAGTTACTCTTAATTTTAAATTACTCCTATAATGTATTCTCCCTTATTTATTATTTTTGAAAAACCATTATCCTTAATAATTTTTTGATTTTCTTCCGAATTTTTAGCAATCGCGTTTCTTTTTCCTATTATTACACTATCTTTTATGTCTATTTCTTTATAGAGAGAAGCTACATCTTCCAATTCACTCTTTATTAATTTTTCTTTTCCAACTAATGTTTTTACTAATTCTTTTTCGCTTTTTTCAAACAGTTTTTTGTATTTTTTGTAGTTTTCGAAAATACGTGCACTTTCTTCCACTATGTTTTCAGTATTTAATATTTCTTTAATTTCCTTCACTTTTTCTTCTAATTCTCTTACATATTCAAGCGCCTTTTTACCCGCTTTGAATGTTATTCTTATAACTCCATCTTGTATTTTTCTTACGTTTGTTATTTTAATTAGCCCTATTTCCCCTGTATTTTCACAATGTAATCCTCCACAAGCTTCTACATCAAAATCATCTACTTTTACAATCCTTATGTCTTTTCCTCCTATTACTCCTCCTTGATATATTTGCATTCCGTATTTTTCTTCAGCTTCAGTCCTGTTCATAAATGTAGCACTTATTTTTTCATTTCTTCTTACAATTTCGTTTGCTAGATCTTCTATATTTTTAATTTCATCATCAGTTAACTGTCTATAGAAGGTTATATCTAAGTGTGCTTCATTTACATCTTTTTCTGCTCCTGCTTGATTAGCAAATTCACCAAGTATTTTCCTTGCGCTTCCTCCTATTATATGAGTTGCAGAATGGTGTATCTTTAATGCTTCTCTTCTTTCTTTATCCACTCTTAATTTTACTTCTTCTCCTTCCTTTTTATTAATTTTTCCTTGAATGAAATGAACAATTACTCCATTATAGTATTTTACATCATATACGAAAGCCTCATCTATATATCCATTGTCTGCTTTTTGACCTCCCCTTTCCGGATAGAAAATTGTTCTATCTAATATTACCATGTTATTTTCTATTTTAAGTATCTTAGCAGTTTCTTCTAGTTTATCTTCAGAATAAAATAATTCCTCAGTCTTTGGTAGATCAAATTTTAATTCTTCTTTTATTTCTTTCTTTACTGTTTCTTTTTCTAATTCCGGTATTTCAACATTTATTCCAAGTTCTTTTGCTCTAAGCAAGATATCTTCTCTTCTTATTCCAAAAGATTGATATAATTTTTTAATGTCTTCTTTTGTTATTCCATTTTTAATTGCTTTATCTAATTCTTCTACATTCTTTGAGTATAAATCCTCAAACTTTTTTTCTTCTAATTTTATTATTTCTAAGATATCAAAATCTTTAAGTTCGGGGAAAAGATCTAAATCTTCTTTTATTAAATTTATGGCATCAATTAAGTCTACTTTGAACTTATGAACTCTTTTCATGGTTAAAAGTCTTCTTATCAAATATCTTAGATTATATCCTCCTCCTAAATTGCTTGGCAAAGTACCATCATGTATTGCTAAAAGTAAAGTTCTACTATGGTCAACTAGAGAATATATATAAACTAACTTTTCTATTTCTTCCTTAATATCTTTTTTAAATTCTTTACTTATATTTTGAATTATGATTTCTGGTTTTTCTTTGTAAAAATCATATAAACCTAACCTTTTATAAATTTGTTTTATTTCTTCATCACTTAATTTTACATTTAATTCTTTTTTTAGAGTACTTATTGATTTAGGAAAAGTTGCTTCATAAATTGTAGGAGAATTATTAAGTACCCATGCCCATCTTTCCAAACCTGCTCCCATATCAATTGTTTTTACTTTTATTGGTTCTAATTTTTCATTAATGATTCTGAATCTCATGTACACTTGATTACCTAATTCTAATCCTCCGGCAAAATATTCTAATGAATTTCCTGCATATCCTGCTCCTGCCCAAGCATCTTCTACAAATGTGATTTCGTTTTCAGGTATTTTCAAGCCTTCCTTTAACCATTGGTAAATATATAGCCATGCTTCCTTGTCAAAGTAAGTTTTATGTTTTTCAGTATTAAAAGCGGCTTGTTCAGCCATTATAAAAGTAGTTAGGTGTCTTCCAGTTAGACCTACATTTTCAGTGTCGTTAAACCTAATGCAAGGCTGCGCGATTACTAAAGGATTTTCTATCGGCTCAGTTATTCCATCTATCACATACGGAGCAAAATCATCTATTGCAGCTTCAACAAAATATATATCGTCTCTCCATCTAGCTACAACAGGATATCTTTTTACTTCTTTATGTCCAAAACCTTCAAACATTTTTACAAATCTTTGCCATATTTCTTTCATTGAAACCTTTTCCGAAACTATCGGATTATCTAAAAATTTATAACCTCCTACACATTCAGGATCTCCACAATAACTTCTTTCTACTTTACTCCAAAAGTTTTTACCACAGTTTTTGCAAACATACCTTTTAAATCCGTTCTCTTCTAATTCTTTTACTGGTATGAAGTCTGAAGGGTTTTTTCTTATGAGTTCTCTAATCTGATTTTCTATTTTCTCTTTATCCATAATTATTTATCAAAACTTTATATTTTTGTTTTAGAAAAATTTAAAATTATATTTATATTTTATTGTAAAGGTATTCGAAATGGAAATCAGTGAATACTTTAAAAAAATAGACGATGAAGTAAAAAGAGAATTAGATGCAATTTCTAAAATTAAAAAAGTAAGTGTTCCTATAGCTAGAAACGCAGGTGAAAGAATAGAAGGTCTGCTTTCTGTTATTAGACCAGATTTAATTGGAAGTGGTCTTGCTAACTTCATAGAAGAGCAAAATAAAAAATATCCTGCAGGAGATTGGCATATTGCTTTAAATGTAGCTATTTCAATGGCTAAAGGTCAATTTATAAAGTTTCAAAATGAGGTAGAGGCAATAGAAATGGGCATAAGAGCTGGTTTAGCCTATCAAACTGCAGGAATAGTTTCAGCTCCTCTCGAAGGTTTTATAAAGGCAGAATTAAAGGATAGACTTGATAAAAAAGGAAAGTACTTAGCAATTTATTTTGGAGGGCCTATAAGAGGTGCTGGAGGAACTGATGCAGCTTTCACAGTAGTTGTAGCTGATTTATTAAGAAAATTGTTTAATTTGGAGAAATATGATCCTACTTATGAGGAGATTCAAAGGTTTAGAGTTGATTCTTACGATTATTATGAAAAAGAAGTAAAATATCAGTATCTTCCTACTGAAAAAGAAATTGAATTTTTTGTTAAAAATTTGCCAGTAGAAATAGATGGAGAACCTACTAGTGATCTAGAAGTTTCCGCATTTAAAGACTTGCCTAGAATAAAGACTAACAGAATTAGAGGAGGAATGGTTTTAGTTTTAAGTAGTTTTATTCAGAAGTCACCAAAAGTATTGAAGAAATTGAAAGGATTAAAAAATGAATATGGTTTTGAGCAGGATTTCGATTGGCTAGAAGAATTGGTTAAGATAAAAGAAGAAGTTAATGCTCAGGGAGATGCTGGAGGAGAGTTAAAGCCTAATTATAAGTATTTAGAAGAGATTGCTGCAGGAAGACCTATTTTTTCATTCCCTCTAGCATCTGGAGGTTTTAGATTAAGATACGGAAGATCAAGAACCTCTGGTTTGGCTGCAACTTCTATACATCCTGCTACGAGTATCATATTAAATAACTTTATTGCAACTGGTACTCAACTGAAAGTAGAATTTCCAGGAAAAGCGACTGCAATAACGTTTTGTGACAGTATAGAAGGTCCAATTGTTAAACTAAAAGATGAAAGTGTTATTAAAGTTAAAGATAAGAAAACTGCAGAGCTAATAAAGGATGAAGTTAAAGAAATACTTTATTTAGGAGATATGCTTGTTTCTTTTGGTGAATTTACTCAAAATAACCATATATTAGCTCCTTCTCCTTTTGTTGAAGAATGGTGGGATTTAATTGTAGAGAAAAAAGGGTTAGAACAAGAAGCTAAAAAAATTACATCTTTTGAACAAATGGTAAAATTTTGTAAAGATAATCAAATTCCTTTACATCCTAAATATCTTTATTATTGGAGTCAAATAAGTAAGGATCAATTAATAAATTTAATAAATTACGTAAGACTTAATTCAAAAATAGAGTATCAAACCTCATTTAATAATGAATATAATAAAACACTGAAGCTTCCTTACGATAAAGATATAAAAAGAACTTTAGAGCTTATTGGAATTGAACATAAACTAATTTCAAACGAAATTATTATAGAGAATGCTGATCCTTTCATATTTTGCATAGGATTACAATCTAAAGAAATACCAGAAGGTAAAGACAATTTAGAAATTCTTAGTAAAATTGCTGGAATAGAAATTAAAGATATTGCTGGTACTTTTATTGGTGCGAGACAAGCCAGACCAGAAAAAGCCAAAATGAGAGAAATGGAAGGACATCCAAATGTTATATTTCCTATTGGTGAATATGGAGGAAACAGTAGAAACATATCTTCCGCTCCTAATAAAATTAAAGTAGAAATAGGTAAATACAAGTGCGAAAAATGCAACAAATACACTATTTATAGTAAGTGTGAAATTTGTGGATCTGAAACGACAAAAATATACAAATGCAGAGTTTGTAAAAAGGAGACAACTGAAAAAGAACATTGCAAATTGCCTACTTTAGGAAAATTTTTACAGGAAATAGATTTGCAATATTATTTATCTAAAGCATATTCAAAGGTATTAGCAATAAAAAATGTTAATAAGCTGACAATAAAAGGAGTAAAAGGAATATTTAACAATTTAGGAGAAATAGAAGAACTTGAAAAAGGAATACTAAGAGCAAGTTACGGGCTTTTAGTAAATAAAGATGGAACTATAAGATTTGATGCGATAGAAGTTCCTATTACGCACTTTAAGCCAAAAGAAATACATGTGTCAATTCAAAAATTGAAGGAGTTAGGATATGAAAGAGATATCTATGGAAAAGAATTAGAAAATGAAGATCAGATTCTTCAATTATTCCCTCAAGATATTATACTCCCTACTAGTTCAGATCCAAATCAAGATGCGGCAGATGTACTTTTAAGAATTTCTAAATTTGTAGATGATTTGCTTGTTTTAAATGGAGCGCCTCCATTATTCAATGCAAAATCTAAAGAAGATTTAATAGGTAAGTTGATAGTGGGATTAGCTCCTCACACCTCTTCCGGAATTGTAGGTAGAATAATTGGATTTTCTAAAACACGTGGATACTTTGCTCATCCTTATTTCCATGCTAGTATGAGAAGAAATTGCGATGGAGATGAAGCAGGTATAATCTTATTGGCAGACTTATTTTTAAACTTTAATAGATACCTGCTTCCTAGCACGAGAGGTGCTCAATACATGGATAATCCTTTAGTTATTTCTACAGTACTTGATCCAGAAAGTGCAGATCCGGAAGTTCAAGAATTAGACATAGTGTCTAAATATCCATTAGAATTATATGAAGCTTCTTTAAGATACGCTCCTCCTTCAGAAGTTAAATCTTTGCAATTAAAATCTATAATATTAAACGATCCTTTTGGAGAAATTCGCTTTACGCATGATACAACTAACATAAATGATGGTGTTAATATTTCTGCATATAAAGAACTTGATACAATGGCAGATAAAATAGCTTCAGAATTAGATTTAGAAAAGAAAATAAGAGCAGTTGATGTAAATGAAGTAGCGAAGATACTTGTAGATAAACACTTACTAAAGGACATAAAAGGTAATCTAAGAAATTTTGGTTTCCAAGAATTTAGATGCGTTAAATGCAACTATAGATACAGAAGACCTACATTTACAGGAAAGTGTACAAAGTGCGGAGGAAATTTAGTACCTATAACTTCAAAAGGTAATATCGTAAAATATTTACAGATAACCCAAGATTTAGTTAATAATTATGATGTGGGAGATTATTTGAGAGAAGAAGTAAAAATAATTTCTTCTTATATAAAAGAAATATTCGGAACTGATGAAAAGAAGCCTAAAAATGCAACGTTATTTTCTGTTTAATTCTTATTTAAATATAAGAAATATTTTAATGTAAAATGAGGAATACGCTTATTTCTATTTTCTTGATTTCACTAGTTTTTTTCCTCTTTAATCTTTCTAACTTTATAGTTTTGAATTCTAAACCCAGTAACTATTACTTTTATACAACTAATTTTGCTGGAGCAAATTCTTCTAATTCTTCAACTTTTAATCTAAATAATATTTCTAATGAGCTTTCAAATTTCACTATTAGTAAGAGTTTATTAGTCGCTTTTCTTTATGCAGCACTGATAGGAGTTATAATAGATGAAGTTATAAGGCATAGTACTCTTTCTAATAGTTCTCATGCTATTGCACTAATAATTGCTGCAATATTTCTAGTCTCTGTTTATGAGAACCCGAACCTAATTTCTTTCTTTGAATCTTTTGGTGTAATTATTGGATTTTTAGCAATAGTGGTTCTTTTATTTTTAATTCCTGGTAAAG